>NZ_JBBJUP010000012.1:0-174518 GCF_037727765.1 Pseudonocardia spirodelae
CCGACCGTCGTCAGGGGGTCAGTTCGCCGGGGGCACCGGCGGGACGCCGCCGTCCTTCCTCTCCTCCGGCGCCGGCGGGACCGCGGGCGGCTGCTGCGACGCCGCCGGGTTGCCCTGCGGCTTCAGCGCGTCGCCCCCGGGCGGGGCCGGGGGGACCGGCGGGACGGAGCCGCCGTGGGTGCCGGCACCCGGCGCGGCCGGGTCGGTGTGCCCGAGGGCGCCCTCGACCTTGCCCTTCACCCCGTCGATCTGCTCGGTGTACTTGCCGCCGGTGGCCTGGTCGACCTTCTCCGCGGCCTTCTCTACCAGCGGGCCGGCCTTCTCCTTGGCCTTCTCCAGGTGCGGGCCGGCCTGCTCCTTCGCCTTCTCCAGGTGCGGCCTGGCCTTCTCGAGCGCGTTCTCGGCGGCCTCGCGCGCCTTGTCCAGGAACCCCATGACCGGTCCCCCTCCTGTCGTCGTCGCCCGGGTGGACCGGGTGGATGCGTGGCCCCATGGTGTCACCAGGACGCGCTGCCGTGGGGTGTCACGAGTCCGGCGCGGCACGGTGACGCGGAATCGATACCGCCCCGGCGCGCGGCGGCGCCGGCACGGCACCATGGACCCATGAGCGAGCCCGCGGACCGCACGCGCCGCCGGATCGAGGAGATCTTCGGCGACGACCCGACGACCACCGCCGACGAGCGGGGCGACTCCGGGTCGTCCGACGAGCGCGACGGCGCCGACGGCGACCGCTGGTTCACCGAGAACCGCCCGCCCCACCACGGCGGCTGACCGCGCCGTCAGCGCAGGGTCACCGTCACCTCACCGGCCAGCGTCGCCGCCGCGACGGCGGTCGCCTCGGCCTCGGGCAGCGCGACCAGCACGAGCGGCCCGCCGTCGGCCCGCCCGGCCCCGGGGGCCGGTGGCAGCACGGCGACGACCCCGGCCCGCCCGGCCAGCACCCGCGCCCCGTCCGGCCCGCCGGTCACGACGTCGACCCGTGCGCCGGGGGCCAGCAGCGCCGCCACCGCCGGGTCCGCGGGGCGCAGCGGCACCACCGAGGCGCCGGGCCCGCCGGTGGCCGCGGCCAGGGCCGGGCCGACCAGCCGCAGCTCGGTCAGGGGTTCGCCGGCCCCCACGGCGCCGGCGAGCAGCCGCCCGACGGGCGCCGCGGGATCGGCCGGGACACCGCCGGGCACCAGCGCCGCCGGCCAGTCGGCCACGACGACGTCGGCCGCCGCGAGCGCGGTGCCGGGGGCCAGGTCCCGGGCCGCGACGGGCACCGCGACCCGGTCGCCGGCGGGGGAGGGGAGCAGGGCGACGACGACCGCCGCGGCCGCCAGCGCGGTGGCCAGCACACGGCGCGCGAGCAGCGCCCGTGACCAGGAGGGCCCGTGCAGCAGCCGGTCCCACCGGCCGCGCGCCGCCCGCGTCTCGTCCGCCATCGCCCGCTCCTCCGCCGTCGCCGTCGGTCCGACGCTAGGGCGGGAGCGGGCCCGTGCCGGGTGTCCTCAGCGACCTGTGGACAACTGCGCGGGTTGTGGACGGATCAGGAGGCGGCGGCCTTCGACGCCGGACCCGACGACGAGGAGGACGAGGACGACGACGAGCCCGACGGTGCCGACGCGGTGCCGGCCGACGAGGACGAGGACGACGAGTCGGAGGACGAGCTCGACGAGGCGCCGTCGGACTTCGAGGAGTCCGAGGAGCCGCTGCTCACCGAGCCGGAACGGGAGTCGGTCCGGTAGAACCCGCTGCCCTTGAACACGATGCCGACCGAGGAGAACACCTTGCGCAGCTTCCCGCCGCAGTTCGGGCAGGTCGTGAGGGCGTCGTCGGAGAACGCCTGCACCGCCTCGAAGCGGTGGTCACACGCCGTGCATGCGTACTGGTAGGTCGGCACAACATCCTCCGGACGAACTGGGACGGTGCCCACCCGCGGGCTGGCACTCGGCGAGAACGAGTGCCAGCATACTCCGCCGTCCGCGGCCCTCCGACCCGTCCACACGGTCAGGGCGAGACGTGCACCACCCCGTCGCCGGGCAGGACGGCCGCGTGCACGGCCACGTCGTGCGCCCCGGCCGGGACGGCGTCGAGCAGCTCGCCGTCGTGGAGCGGGACGGCCAGCAGCGCGCCCGGCGCGGCCAGGGGCAGGGTGCGGTCGTAGTAGCCGCCGCCGCGGCCGAGGCGCCGCCCGTGCCGGTCCACGGCCAGCGCGGGCACCACGACGAGCGCGGCGCGACCCAGCGCCGCGGGCCCCAGCCGGGGGCCGGCGGGCTCGACGAGGCCGAGCGGACCGGCCGCGAGGTCGCCCGGACCGCGGTAGCGCGTCCAGTCCAGCGGCCCCGGCGCCCCCGGAACGACCGGGGCGAGCACCTCGTGCCCGGCGGCGAGCAGCGCGTCGGGCAGCGCCGGGGCGCCCCCGCCCGCCCCGCCGGGCTCGGTGCCGATCGGCAGGTAGCAGGCGACCGGCCCGTCCGCGCCCGCGGCGAGTCCGCGCAGGTGGACGGCCAGTGCTGCGGTGGCCGCGGCCCGTGCGGCGGGGGAGAGCGCCCGCCGCGCGGTGATCATCCTGCGCCGCAGGGCGCGTTTCGCCCCGTCGGTCCGTCCGCCCTGATCAGGCGACGATCCACCGGGTCCGTCCGCGCGAGCCGTCACGTCCCCAGGCTAGGGCTGTGGCTAGGCTCGCCGACCATGAGCGTGCAGACGTCCAACGGCACCGGGGCCTTCCGCACCGCCGTCGTCCCGGCGGCGGGTCTGGGCACCCGGTTCCTGCCGACCACGAAGGCCGTGCCGAAGGAGCTGCTCCCGGTCGTCGACACCCCCGGGATCGAGCTCGTCGCGGCCGAGGCCGCGGAGGCGGGCGCGCAGCGCCTGCTGATCGTGACCTCGCCGGGCAAGGAGTCCGTCGCGGCGTACTTCCGCCCCGACGACGAGCTGACCACGACCCTCGAGAGCCGTGGCAAGGGCGCGCTGGCGGAGAAGATCCGCCGCGCCCCCGGCCTGCTCGAGGTCGACTCGGTCTACCAGTACGAGCCGAAGGGGCTCGGCCACGCCGTCGCCCAGGCCGGTCCGGCGCTGGCCGACGACGAGCAGGCCGTCGCCGTCCTGCTGCCCGACGACCTGGTCCTCCCGACCGGCGTCCTGGCCCGGATGGCCGAGGTCCGCGAGCAGCACGGCGGCAGCGTGCTCTGCGCCTTCGACGTGCCCCGCGACCAGATCTCCGCCTACGGCGTCTTCGAGGTCTCCGACACCGGCGACGACGACGTCAAGCAGGTCCACGGCATGGTCGAGAAGCCCGCGCCGGACGAGGCCCCGTCCTCGTTCGCCGCCGCCGGGCGCTACCTGCTCGACCGGGCGGTCTTCGACGCGCTGGACCGCATCACCCCCGGCGCGGGCGGTGAGCTGCAGCTCACCGACGCCGTCGCGCTGCTGATCTCCGAGGGGCACCCGGTGCACGTGGTCGTGCACCGCGGCGGCCGCCACGACCTCGGCAACCCCGCCGGGTACGCGCGGGCCTACGTCGACTTCATGCTGCAGCACCCGGAGTACGGCGACGACCTGCGGACCTGGCTGAACGAGCGACTGAAGGACTGATCGTGCGCACGGTCACCGAGCACCTGTCCCGGATCCTGGACGTGGCGGTGCGCCCCGCCCCCGTGCGCGTCGCGATCACCGACGCCCAGGGGCTGCGCAGCGCCGAGGAGGTCGTCGCGGCCCGCCCGCTGCCGGTCTTCGACCAGGCGGCCATCGACGGCTACGCGGTGCGCAGCGTCGACGTCGCCGGGGCGTCCGCCGCGTCCCCGATCACCGTCCCGGTGGTCGGGGAGATCGCCGCGGGGTCGCGCCAGCCGCTGCGCCTGCAGCCCGGCCAGGCCGTCCGCGTCGCCGCGGGCGCGCCGCTGCCCACCCTCGCCGACGCCGTCGCGCCGCTGGGGTGGACCGACGGCGGCGCCGCGCGCCTGACCGTCCACCGCGGGGTGCCCTCGGCCGGGTTCGTGCGCCGGGTCGGGGAGGACGTCCAGTCCGGCGACGTCGCCGTCCGCGAGGGCGACGTCGTCGGGTCCGCGCAGGTCGCGATGCTCGCCGCCGCCGGGCGGGACAAGTTGCTCGTGCACCCGCGGCCGCGGGTCTCGGTCGTCTCCGTGGGCGACGAGCTGGTCGAGGTGAGCCGCTCGGCGTCCTCCGGGCAGGTCGCCGACGTCTGCTCGCACGCCGTGACCGCCGCCGCCCGCGAGGCCGGCGCGGAGACGAACCGCTCGCGCACCGTCGGCGGCAGCGCCGCGGAGATCCGCGGGGCCGTCGAGGACCTGCTCCCGGCCTCGGAGATCGTCGTGGTGTGCGGCGCCGGCGGCGGGACGACCGGGACCGAGGCCCGCAGCGCGCTGGCCGAGCTGGGCGGCATCGACGACACCCGCGTCGCGATGCACCCCGGCTCGGCGCAGGGCTACGGCCGGCTCGGCCCGGACGCGGTGCCGGTGTTCCTGTTCCCGTCGCACCCGGCGACGGCGCTGGTGCTGTTCGAGGTGTTCGTGCGCCCGCTGGTCCGGCTCGCGCTCGGGCAGGACCCGCTGCGGCGCACCTGGACCGCGCGGCTGACCTCCCCGGTCGTGTCGCCGGCGGGGCGGCGGTCCTACATCCCGGCCCGGCTGCTGCGCTCCGACGACGGCGGCGAGCTTCTCGCCCAGCCGCTCGGCGCGTCGGGCACCCACCTGCTCGCCGTGCTGGCGGAGGTCAACGCGCTCGCGGTCGTCCCGGAGGACGTCACGGAGCTGACCGTCGGCGAGGAGATCGAGCTCGTGCCCCGCGGGCGGAACTGAGCCGCGTGCCGCCGTCCGCCGTCCCCGAGCCGCCCGGCGGTCACCCCGGCTGGCCGGCCCTGCTCGGCCCGCTGCGGGTGCGCGGCCACGAGGTCGCGCTGCGTCCGGTGCGGCTGCGCGACGGGAGCGACTGGGCCCGCATCCGGCTGCGCGACGAGGCCCACCTGCGGCCCTGGGAGCCCACCACCCACGGCGGCTGGGCACGCCGCAACTCGGGCGTCGAGTGGCCGGGGCGCTGGTGGCTGCTGCGCGGCGCCGCGCGGCGCGGGCTGTCGCTGCCGTTCGCGATCACCGTCGACGGCGCGATGGCCGGGCACGTGATGGTGGGCAACGTCGTGCGCGAGCCGCTGCTGTCCGGCTACGTCGGCTACTGGCTCGACGCGACGCTCGGCGGGCGCGGGATCACGACCGCGGCCGTCGCGCTCGTCCTGGACCACTGCTTCGGGCCGGTCCGGCTGCACCGGGTCGAGGCGACCGTCCGGCCGGAGAACGCGGCCAGCATCGCCGTGCTGGCCCGGCTCGGACTGCGCCGGGAGGGCCTGCTGCTGCGCTACCTCGACGTCGACGGCGCCTGGCGCGACCACTACGCCTACGCGGTGACGGCCGAGGAGGTCCCGCCCGGCGGGTTCGCGGCCCGTCTCGTCCGGGAGGGACGCGCGTCCCGCGCCTGAGCCGGTCACCCACCGGAGTCACACGGGCACCCCCCGTCCCTGCTTTCGCACCGTCCGTCCGAGGGACCACGGCGCGTCGCGACCGGGGTCGCGGCGCCACCCCGATTACGGTGACCGGTGGCGGTACGGGTCGGGGCCGTTCCGCCGGGTGGACTGCGCCGGTCGGGGGAGGAGGCAGCCGTGCCCAGCTCTCTGATCTTCGTGGGTCTGGTCGTGCTCTGGCTGCTGATCCTCGTGCCCACCGTCGCCCGGCGCCAGCAGGAGGTGGCCCGGCTGAGCCCGGCGCTGCTGTCCGGACGGGTGCTGGAACGTCCCGCGCGGCACCGACACCCGGAGGTTCTTGTGACACAGCGATCCGGTCCGATGACGGTCGGCGAGGCGGTCGAGGCGCGGGACGACGTCCCGTCGCCGCGCGACCACGAGCTCGACGACGTCGCGGACCTCGACGAGGCCGACGTCGACGACACCGAGATCGACGACGACGGCCGGGTGCGCGAGCGCGACGACGACCGCCGGGACCGGGAGCGCGACCCCCGGTCCGGCGGTCGCGCGGGCCTCGACCACGACGACCTTGACGACCTCGATGCCGCCGACCACGACGATCTCGACGGCGACCTCGACGACGGCGACCACGGCGACCACGACGACCACGGCGACCTCGGTCACGACGACGCCGAGCCCGGCGACGAGGAGGGCTGGCGGCGCCCGCCGGCCCGCTACCGGCCCGGCCGGGGCGGCTTCGACCCGGAGGCCGCCGCCGCGGCCGCGCACGCCAAGTACGCCTTCCGCCAGCGCGTCGTCCTCGCGCTGCTGGTCCTGCTGCTCGCCGCCGGTGCCGCCGCGCTGCTCGTCTCGGTGGTCTTCTGGTGGGTCACCGGCGCGGTCGGCGCCGGGCTGGTCGGCTACCTCACCTACCTGCGCCGCCAGGTCCGCATCGAGGAGGGCATCCGGGCCCGCCGCGCGTCCCGCCTCGCGGGCACCCGGCGCGCCCCGGCCGCCGACGACCCCGAGCTCGACGACTGGGCCCGCCGCGGCCGCGACGCCTCCGGCGACACCGAGGAGCAGGCCGGGGCGGACACCCCGACCGTCGCCGCCGACGAGGACGACGACTGGACCGCCGACGACGGCGAGCCGACCCGGGTCCGCGGCACCGGGGAGCCACTGGGCGTCCTCCCGGCCCGCGGGCGCACCGTCGAGGGACCGGTCGGCACCGAGCACGAGTCGTCGCTCCCGCGGCTCGCCGCGGCCCCGCCCCCGCCCGTCCCGACCGGGACGTCGCTGGTCGACGTGGACGCCGAGGAGGAGCCCGACGAGTTCGAGGCGCACACCCCCCACCGGCGTGCGGTGGGTGAATAGGGGTCTGTTAGTGTTCTTCAGGTCGGCCCGGCCGGGCGGACCTGCAAGACCTGGGGCTGTAGCGCAGTTGGTAGCGCGTCTCGTTCGCATCGAGAAGGTCAGGGGTTCGATTCCCCTCAGCTCCACCACGATCTCCGGAACCCTGGTCTCCTCCGAGGCCGGGGTTCCGTCGTCTCCGGGCCGGATCCGGCCGCACACTATGATCGGGACACCCCGTCGTCAATCGTGACGATGTTCCCGCGACGGGCGCCGCGCCTCCTGGCCCGCGCCCGGCGGAGACGGGATGGTGAACCGGATGAGCGACACCCCCTCCGACGATCCGCAGGACGGGCCGGAACGGTTCTGCCGCGACTTCGCCGCCGTCCTCGACGCCCGCGGCGTGTCGGTGCGGGAGGCCGCCGAGCGGTCCAACTGGTCCAAGAGCGCGATCGGCAACGCCCGCACCGGGCCGCGGCTGCCCACCGCCGACCTGGTGACCGCGGTGCTCGCCGCGCTGGGCCTGCCCGACGACGAGGTCGGTGCCTGGGCGCGCCGGCACGCCACGCTGGTCGCGGCGGCCGCGACGGCCCCGCCGGTACCCGGCCCCGGCGTCCCCCTCGGCCCGCGCCCCACGACGGTGTCCGCCGACGTGGCGCCGCCGTCGGTACCGCCGACAGCGCCGACAGCGCCGACAGCGCCAGTGGCGGCGACCCCGTCGCGCACCGGACGGGCCGTGGTGACCGCCGTGCTGGTCACGGCCGTCGTCGCCGGCGCCGCGGGCTGGTTCGGCGGGCAGCTGACGTCGGCCTCCGCCGCGGCCGAGGCGCCCGGGGCGGTGGTGGTGACCGTGCAGAACAAGGTCGCGCTCGGTGCCGAGGACCTGGTCGAGGACGTCGGGCCCGCCTACCTGTCGTCGCGCGCGATCGCCTTCTGCGGGTCACGCGGCTGCAAGGAGTCCGGCACCGACGTCGTCAGCGGTGCGCTGCTGCCGGCGACCTGCACGGTGGCGGGGGAGCGCATGTGGAACTACGACCTCGACTCGCCCGCCCGGAGCAACCCGCACCGCGCCGAGTCCGCGCTCTGGTACCGCCTCAGCTGGCCCGACGGCCGTACCGGGTACCTCTCCGAGGTCTACCTGGAGCCGGCCTCGCGGGGTGGCCTGGGGCTGCCCGCCTGCGCCTGAGCGGCGCCCGCCCGGCGGTGCGCGCCGCCGGGCTCACGCGGTCCGGGTCAGCGTCCCCGCGACCCCCGTCGCCGCGGCCAGCACCAGCACCTCGACCGCCGCCCAGGCGAGCACCGGCACCCGCCCGGCGCGCAGCCGGGCCCGGGTCGCACCGCCGAGCGCGGCCGCGACGACGAGCAGCACCGCCTTGGCCAGCACGACCCCGCCGTAGGCCGTCGTCACCAGCTCCGCGGGCGACCCCGTCCGCGCGGTCGCGGCGAGCAGCCCCGAGACCGTCAGCGCGAGCACGGCGACGAGCGCGACCCGCGAGAACCGCGGCAGCGCCACCTCCCGCACCACCGGGTCGTGCGCGGTCACCAGCACCGCCCCCAGCCCGCCGACCCACACCACGGCGGCGGCGACGTGCACGACGACCGCCGGCACCGTCAGCGCCGGGGCCGTCCCGGCCGCGGCCACGTGCCCGGTCGCCGCCGGGGCCGCCGCGGCGACCACGGTCACGACCAGCGCGAGCACCGCCGGTCCGGCCCCGCTGCCGGGCCGCGCGGGCCGGGCCCCCGCCACCCCGGCCAGCACGACGACCGCCGCACCGGAGACCAGCAGCCCGGCGCCCGCGCGGGGCCCGGTCAGGAGGGCGAGCACGTCGGCCGTCCCGACCGCGCCGATGTCGCGGCCGGACACCACGGCCGCCCGCACCACGACCTCGACGAGCAGGACCGCGAACCACGCCGGCGCCACCGCCGCCAGCACGCGGTCCGCGCCGGGGACCCGGCCGGGCGCCAGCACCGCGGCCAGCGCGGACCCCGCCGCGAGCAGGGCGAGCCCGTCGGCCGCCGCCCGCACCAGGGTCTGCGCCAGGTCCGGTGCCACCCCGTCCGGGCCGATCCCGCCGCTGAGCCCGGCCGAGACGACGGCGGCACCGACGAGCACCGCGGCCCACCCCGCCGGGGCGGTGGCGGCCCCGCGGGTGGTGTGCCCGCCGTCGTGCGGGCGGGTGGAGGTCAGGCCCTCGACCGGCGCAGCGCGAACGCCACCCCGGCCCCGATCACGACGACGGCCACGACCACCCACGGCCACACCGGTGCTCCGCCGTCGCCCTCGGCGGCGGTCGGCTCGGTCGCGGGAGCGGTCGCCGCCGCGGCCGCGGAGGTGGCCGGGGCCGCGGACGGCGTCGCCGCCGCCGCGCCCGGCCCGGGCGCGGTCAGGGTGAACGGCACCGTCCCCGACACGGGGTGGCCGTCGTCGGACACCACCCGGTAGGTGATCGTGTAGCCGCCGGCGGCACCGAGCGGGCGCAGCGGCACGGTCAGGGTGCCCTCGTCGCCCGTGGCGGGCCCGGCCGCGTAGTCGGTGCCGCCCGGCCCGGTGACGGTCACCCGCGCGGTCGCGGCGGGCACCGCCTCGGAGAAGGTCAGGGTCACCGTGGTCGGCGCCGTCGCGACCCGGGCGTCCGCGGCGGGGCTGCTCGACTCGAGCTCGGTGTGCGCCCACGCCGGGGCGGACCCGGCGACGAGGGCGACCAGGACGGCGGGCAGTACGACCGCGATGCGGCGCAGGACGGTGCTCACGCACCAGGGGTCGTCCGGCGCCGCCCCCGGGTTCCGGGGATCACCCGATCGGAGTAGCGACCTCAACGCCAGGACGGCAGCCACAGTTCGGCCTGCCAGTGCGCCGCGGTGATCGGGTCGCCCACCAGGATCGGCCACAGCCACACGAAGTTGACCCCGATCAGCGCCACCCACCCGGCGACGACGAGCAGCCCGGCCCGCCGCCGTCGCGCGTCCATCCGGGAGTGGCCCAGCAGCTGTCCCATCACCAGAACGACGCCCAGCACCAGGAACGGCACCACCGGCATCATGTAGAAGAAGTACATCTGGCGGTCGAGGTTGAGGAACCACGGCAGGAACCCGGCGCCGTAGCCGACCAGCACCGCCGTCCAGCGCCAGTCCAGCCGGGTCACGGCCCGCCACAGGCCCCAGGCGAGCACCGGGATCGCCGGCCACCACAGCGCCGGGGTCCCGATCAGCATGACCGCCGAGACGCAGTCGGCCTGCCCGCAGCCGGTCGCGTCGTCGGCGTAGCGGTAGAGCATCGGGCGCAGCCCCATCGGCCACGTCCAGGGCTTCGACTCCCACGGGTGCGCACCGGCGGACTGCGTCGTCAGGTTCTCGTGGAAGGCCAGCACCCGGCCGTGGTAGTACCAGAGCGAGCGCAGCGCGTCGGGCACCCACGCGAACGCCCCGCCGGTGCCGATCTCGCGGCCGACCTGGTGGCGGTCGACGCCGGTCTCGCTGCCGAACCACGCCCACCAGGACCCGACGTAGGTCAGCACGGGCACCAGCGCCAGTGCCCACAGCGCCGGGGCCAGGTCGCGCACGGCGGCCCCCGCCCACGGCCGGGCGACGCCGGCCCGGCGGCGCACCGACACGTCCCACAGCACGCAGAGCACGCCGAACGCGGCGACGTAGTAGACGCCGTTCCACTTCACCGCGCAGGCCAGCCCGAGCGACAGGCCCGCGACCAGCCGCCACCACCGCACACCCCACCGCGGCCCGAACGGGGTGTCCCCGACCCCGCCCCGGGCGACCACCCGGGCCATCCTGGCGCGCACGTCGTCGCGGTCGGCGAGCAGCGCCGCGAACGCGGCCACCACGAACAGCGCGGAGAAGACGTCGAGCATCCCCATCCGGGACTGCACGTGGGAGAGGCCGTCGGCGCACAGCAGCAGCCCGCCCAGCGCGCCGAGCGCCGTCGAGCGGGTCAGCCGCCGCCCGGCCCGCACGACCAGCAGCACGGTCAGCACCCCGGCGAGCGCGGCGGACACCCGCCAGCCGACGCCGTCGTAGCCGAAGGTCATCTCGCCGAGCGCGATGAGCTGCTTGGCCAGCGGCGGGTGGACGATCTTCTCGTAGCCGGGGTTGTTCTCGATCCCGCCGTTGCGCACCATCTCCCACGCCTGCGGGACGTAGTGCTTCTCGTCGAAGACCGGGGTACCGCGGTCGGTCGGCTCGCCGAGGTCGTAGAAGCGCAGCAGGGCCGCGACGAGCACCACGCCCGCCGTGGCCAGCCAGCCGCGCAGCCGGTCGGTCGGCGGCGGGGCGCCCAGCCGCGCGGCGGGACCGGGGTCGGCCCGGCGCAGCGGGGGCGGGGTGCCGCGCGGCGTCAGACCCGGTTCCGGGGCGGCTCCGGCGACCCGGCTCCCGGTGTCGGCGGTCGTGGTGGCCATCGCCCCCGATCGTAGGCTGGCGGGCGTGACTCCCGCCCCCGACTCCACGCCCGGCACGGCCGGTGGTCGCCTCGTGCTGGCCGCGACGCCGCTGGGCGACCCGCGCGACGCCTCACCGCGGCTGCGGGAGCTCATCGCCACCGCCGACGTCATCGCCGCCGAGGACACCCGCCGGTTCCGCACGCTGGCCGCGGCGCTGCCGGTCACCTGGACCGGCCGGGTCGTCAGCCACTACGACGCCGTCGAGGCCGAGCGGCTGCCCGGCCTGCTGGCCGCGGTGCGCGACGGCGCGACCGTGCTCGTCGTCTCCGACGCCGGGATGCCCGCGGTGTCCGACCCCGGCTACCGCCTCGTCGCCGCGGCCGCGGCGGAGGACCTGCCCGTGACGTGCGCGCCCGGCCCGTCCGCGGTGACCACGGCGCTGGTGCTGTCCGGGCTGCCGTGCGAGCGGTTCTGTTTCGACGGCTTCCCGCCGCGGCGCCCCGGCGAGCGCAGGCGCTGGCTGGAGACCCTGCGCGACGAGCGGCGCGCGGTGGTGTTCTTCGAGTCGCCGCGCCGGACCGCCGACACCCTCGCCGACGCCGTCGCCGTGCTGGGGGGCGGGCGCCGTGCCGCGGTGTGCCGGGAGCTGACCAAGACCCACGAGCAGGTCGTCCGCGGCACCCTGGCCGAGCTGCACGACTGGGCCACCGGCGGCGACGTGCTGGGCGAGGTCACCGTCGTGCTGGCCGGCGCCGAGCCGCGCGAGGCCCCGCCGGTGGAGTCGCTGGTCGACGCGGTCCGCGAGCGCACCGACGACGGCGAGCGGCTCAAGGACGCCGTCGCCGCCGTCGCCGAGGGGGCCGGGGTGCCCAAGCGCGAGCTGTACAACGCGGCGCTGGCGGCCCGGGACCGGGCGTGATCAGGCCGTCGCGGGGGAGCGGGTCGGGATCGCCCGCATGACCGGCTCGACGTAGCGCGCGGCCACCGGCCCCAGCACGGCCATGATCAGCACGTAGGTCGTGGCCAGCGCGGACAGCTCGGCGGGGACCGCCGCGTAGCCGACGGCCAGCCCGGCGATGACGATCGAGAACTCGCCGCGGGCGACGAGCGCGGCCCCGGCGCGGGCCCGGCCCATCCGCCCGATCCGGGCCTGCCGGGCCGCCCACCAGCCCGTCGCGTACTTCGTCGCCGCCGTCGACACGGCGAGCACGAGCGCCCAGCCGAGCACCGGCGGGATGGCCCTCGGGTCGGTCGAGAGCCCGAACACCACGAAGAACACCGCGGCGAACAGGTCGCGCAGCGGCTCCAGCAGCCTGGTGGCGTTCTCCGCGGTCGAGCCGGAGATCGCGATGCCGAGCAGGAACGCCCCGACCGCCGCGGAGACCTGCATGGCCTGGGCGAAACCGGCGACGAGCAGCGCGGCGCCGAGCACCTTGAGCAGGAACACCTCGCGGTCGTCGGAGTCCACGACGGCGGAGACGTAGCGGCCGTAGCGCAGCGCGACCACCAGCACGACCGAGATCACGGCGAGCGACACCGCGACCGCGCTCACCCCGCCCCACAGCGTCACGCCGAGCAGCAGCGCGGTGAGGATCGGCAGGTAGAGCGCCATCACGAGGTCCTCGAACACCAGCACCGAGAGCACGACCGGGGTCTCCCGGTTGCCGAGCCGGCCGAGGTCGGACAGCACCTTCGCGACGATGCCGGAGGAGGAGATGTAGGTGACCCCGCCGAGCACCATCGCGCCGACCGCGCCCCAGCCCAGGACCAGCGCGACCGCGACGCCCGGCGCGGCGTTGAGCACGATGTCGACGAGCCCGGCGGTCCAGGACCGCCGCAGCCCGGTGACCAGCTCGACCGCGGAGTACTCCAGCCCCAGCAGCAGGAGCAGCAGCACGACGCCGACCTCGCCGGCCAGCGAGGTGAAGTCGCCGATGTCGCCGAGCGGGATGATGCCGCCCGCGCCGAACGCGAGCCCGCCGAGCAGGTAGAGCGGGATCGGGGACAGCCCGATCCGCTGCGCGAGGCGCCCCAGCAGGCCGAGGCCGAAGAAGACGGCGCCGAGCTCGAGCAGCTCCAGTGCGGTGTGGTCCACGGCTACCGGCGCGCGCTCAGCCGCGGGCGAGGATGCCGGCGGCCTGTTCCAGCTTGTCGGTGGTGCCGACGGCGATCACGATGTCGCCCGCGGCGAGCACGTGGTCCGGCGTCGGCGACGGGATCACCTGGCCCGCCCGCATGATCGCCACGACCGACACCTGGGTGCGGGTGCGCAGCGCGGTGTCGCCGAGCGGGCGGCCGTCGAAGGGGCTGTTGTGCTTGATCGGGAACTTGCGGGTGGTGATGCCCGGCAGGTCGGCGTGCTCGTCGATGAGCCGGCTGACCAGCTGCGGGGCGCCGAGCAGGTTCGCGAGGGCGCCCGCCTCCTCGGTGGTCAGCGGCAGCTCGGCGACGCAGGCGTCCGGGTCGTCGGCCCGGGACAGGATCAGGTCGATCTTGCCGTCGCGGTGCGCGATGACCCCGACCCGGCGGCCGCTGCGGAGCTCGATCTCCTTGCGCACCCCGATCCCGGGCAGCGGGGTCACCTCGACGTTCACCCCCGCAACGGTACGCCCGTGGCGCGCGTCCCGGTTCACCCGCGGGAGCGCGGGGTAGCCGGGGATCATGCCTTCGGACCTGCCCCCGCACGTGATCGTGCTGTTCGGCGCCACCGGCGACCTGGCGAGGCGCAAGCTCTTCCCGGGCCTGCTCCACCTGCGCGAGGAGGGGCTGCTCCCCGAGGACTTCCGGGTGATCGGGTCCGGGCGGCACTCGCCCGGCACCGACGACGAGTTCCGCGACCGCATCCGCGACGCCCTGCCCGACGACACCGGCTGGGACGAGTTCGCCCCGCGGCTGAGCTTCGTCGTCTCCGACGCCGACGACGGCACCGGCCTCGCCGACGCCGTCCGCGCCGCGGAGAAGGAGCTCGGCGGCGACGACACCGGGGTGCGCCGGCTCGTCTACCTCTCCGTCCCGCCTGCCGCCATGACCCCGATGGTCGCGATGCTGGGGCAGACCGGCATCGCCGAGCGTTCCCGGCTGGTGCTGGAGAAGCCGTTCGGCACCGACCTGGAGTCGGCCCGCGAGCTCAACGCGGGCCTGAAGGAGGTCTACGACGAGCGCGACATCTTCCGCATCGACCACTTCCTCGGCAAGGAGTCGGTGCAGAACATCCTCGCGCTGCGGTTCGCCAACGGGCTGTTCGAGCCGGTCTGGAACCGGCAGAACATCCGCTATGTGCAGATCGACGTCCCCGAGGAGATCGGGATCGAGGGCCGCGCGTCGTTCATGGAGTCCACCGGCACGTTCCGGGACATGATCTCCACCCACCTGTTCCAGATCCTCGGGTTCGTCGCGCTGGAGCCGCCCTACGAGCTCGCGCCCGACCCGCTGCACGCGGAGAAGGCGAAGGTCTTCCACTCGATCCGCCCGCTCGACCCGTCGCGGGTGGTGTTCGGCCAGTACGCCTCCTACCGCGACGAGGACGGCGTCGCCGACGACTCGACCGCCGAGACGTTCGTCGCGCTGGAGACCTACGTCGACAACTGGCGCTGGTTCGGCGTCCCGTTCCTCCTGCGCACCGGCAAGCGGATGGGCGCGACCCGGCGCACCGTCACCATCGGCTTCGACGAGCCGGCGCTGACCATGTTCCCGGGCGGCTCGTTCACCGGCGCGGCCTCGGGCGACGCCCCGACCGAGCTGGTCGTCGAGCTGGCCGACCAGGTCACCGCCGAGCTCGACGTGCGGGCGAAGGTCCCCGGACCGGAGCTGAAGGTCGGCCGCGGGCGGATGCGCCTGGACCTCGACGGCATCGGCGACCCCGACGACGCGCTGGAGGCCTACGAGCGGCTGCTCCTGGACGTCATGAAGGGCGACCGCACGCTGTTCACCTCCACCGAGGAGGTCGAGCGGCTCTGGGAGCTGTGCGACCCGGTGCTCGCCGACCCGCCGCGGACCCAGGTCTACGACGACGGCTCCTGGGGCCCGCAGGACGCGCTGGACCTGCCCGGCCCGCGCGGCTGGCGGGTGCCCGAGTGAGCGCCGGCCGCGAGGGCCGCTACCTGCCGATCGCCGAGCACGGCATCGTCGGGGACCTGCGCTCGGCGGCCCTGGTCGGCACCGACGGCACCGTCGACTGGTTCTGCCCCGGCCGCTTCGACGCGCCCAGCGTGTTCGCCTCCCTGCTCGACGCCGACGGCGGCGGGCACTGGCGGCTCGCACCCTGCGCGCAGGACACCGAGCTCGCCAGCCGCCAGCAGTTCTACTACCCCGACTCGAACATCCTGATCACCCGTTTCCTGACCTCCGACGGCATCGTCGAGGTGCAGGACTTCATGGCCCTGCTGCGCCCGCACGACCCGGACCACCGCCAGCGCCTGGTCCGCCGGGTCACCGGGGTGCGCGGCGCGGTGCCGATGACCGTCGAGGTCGTGCCCCGGCCCGGCTACGCCCGCGAGACCCCGCAGGTCGAGGGCACGGATGCCGGCGTGCGGTTCACCGGCAGCGGCGTCGTGCTGGACCTGACGTCGTCGGTCGACCTGGCGGTCACCGACCACGCCGCGGGCGCGCGGTTCCGCACCGAGGAGGGCCGCACCGAGGTCTTCGTGCTGGAGGTCGACGCCGGGGCGGAGCCCGGCGGGGACTGCGACGACGCCGCCGAGGGCCTGTTCGCCGGGACCGTCGCGTTCTGGAAGGAGTGGCTGGCCCACTCGTCGTACACGGGGCGGTGGCGCGAGCGGGTGCACCGCTCCGCGCTGACCCTGAAGCTGCTGACCCACGAGCCGACCGGCGCGGTGATCGCCTCGCCGACGATGGGCCTGCCCGAGCAGCTCGGCGGCGAGCGCAACTGGGACTACCGCTACGTGTGGATGCGCGACGCCGCGTTCACCCTCTACGCGCTGCTGCGGCTCGGTTTCACCGAGGAGGCCGCCGCCTTCATCGGGTGGCTCTCGGGCCGGTTCGGCGCGGCCGGCGACGGGGACCAGGGCCCGCTGCGCGTCATGTACACCATCGACGGCGACGAGACCCCCGACGAGGTCGAGCTCGGCCACCTGGAGGGCTACCGCGGCTCGCGCCCGGTGCTGGCCGGCAACGGCGCGGCCGGGCAGCTGCAGCTCGACATCTACGGCGAGATCATCGACTCGGTCTACCTCTACGACAAGTACGGCGAGGGCGTCGGCCACGAGGACTGGACCAACCTCTGCACGATCCTGGACTGGCTGCGCGAGCACTGGGACACCCCCGACGAGGGGATCTGGGAGACCCGCGCCGGCCGCCAGGACCACGTGTTCTCCCGGCTCATGTGCTGGGTCGCGGTCGAGCGGATGATCCGGATGGCGCGCCGGCGCGGCCTGCCCGGCGACGTCGGCGCGTGGACCACCACCCGCGACGAGATCTACCACCAGATCATGGACCGCGGCTGGGACCCCGGCGTGGGGCCGCGCGGGTCGTTCGTGCAGCGCTACGGCGCGACCACGCTCGACGCGTCGGTGCTGCTCATGCCCATGGTCAAGTTCTGCGCGCCGACCGAGCCGCGCTTCCTGGCCACCCTCGACGCCGTCAACGACGACCTCGTCGTCGACACCCTGGTGTTCCGCTACGACGTCGAGGACTCCCCGGACGGCCTCGACGGCGAGGAGGGCACGTTCTCCATGTGCTCGTTCTGGAACGTGGAGGCGATGACCCGCGCCGGGCGGCTGGAGCAGGCCCGGATCGCGCTGGAGAAGATGTTCTCCTACGGCAACCACCTCGGCCTCTACGCCGAGGAGATCGGACTGACCGGGGAGCAGCTGGGCAACTTCCCGCAGGCGTTCACGCACCTGTCGCTGATCAGCTCGGCGATCAACCTGGACCGTGCGCTGGGGTGAGGGTCAGCGGCGCGTGAACAGGCAGGACTCGTAGAGCCGGATCCCGTGCTCGAGCGCCTGCTCGCGGGTCACCGGGCTCTCCGGGTCCATCCACGCGAGCACGATCTCGCCCATGCCGCCGAGGCAGAAGTGCCCGGCGACGCGCAGGTCGTCGGGCTCGATCCGGGTGTCCACGTTGCCGCTGACCATGAGCTCGGCGAAGCCCCGGTTGGCGCTGCGCCGGCGGGCCACCAGCGCGGGGCAGCCGATCGCGTCGACCAGCGCGACGACGCGGCGGTGGTCGGCGGCCACGTCGTCGAACCAGGCCGTCAGCGCCGCCCGGATCCGGGCGGCCGGGTTGGCGGGGGCGGCGTGCACCGCGTCCATCGTCGCCGCGGCGCGCTCGTCGACGATGTGGTCGAACACCGCGCACCCCAGTTCCACCCCGGTGGGGAACTCCTCGGTGCAGGAGGCGGGGAGCCCGGCCCGCTCGGCGGCCGCGGCCGGGTCGATGGCGGTCCAGCCACCGGTCACCCACTGCTGCAGCGCAGCGTCGAGCAGCGCCTCGCGCTGCTGCTCACCCCGGTCCATGTGCGCCACTATGGCACCGGGACGACGGCCGTCCCCCGAATCCCCATGCTTTCCACAGCATTGGTGATGTGCCGCCGCCGAACCCGTTCGCGGCGGTGAATACGCTGGAGCGCATGAGCAAAGCCGTGCTGACCGCCGTGGCGTGGCCCTACGCCAACGGCCCCCGGCACATCGGCCACGTGTCCGGCTTCGGTGTGCCCTCCGACGTCTTCGCCCGCTACCGGCGGATGGCGGGGGACCGGGTGCTGATGGTGTCCGGCACCGACGAGCACGGCACCCCGATCCAGGTGCAGGCCGACGCCGAGGGGCTGACCCCGCGCCAGCTGGCCGACAAGTACAACGGCGTGATCACCGACGACCTGCAGGGTCTCGGGCTGAGCTACGACCTGTTCACGCGGACGACGACGTCGAACCACTACCGCGTCGTGCAGGACATGTTCACCGCGCTGTACAAGAACGGCTACGTCGTCCCGAAGACGCAGCTGGGCGCGATCAGCCCGTCCACCGGGCGCACCCTGCCCGACCGCTACATCGAGGGCACCTGCCCGATCTGCGGCTACGACGGCGCCCGCGGCGACCAGTGCGACAACTGCGGCAACCAGCTCGACCCGGCCGACCTGCGCAACCCACGCTCGCGGATCAACGGGGAGACGCCGAAGTTCGTCGAGACCGAGCACTTCTTCCTCGACCTGCCCGCCTTCTCCGAGGCGCTCGGGTCCTGGCTGTCGACCCGCACCGACTGGCGCCCCAACGTGCTCAAGTTCTCCGCCAACCTGGTGGAGAACCTCAAGCCGCGCGCCATCACCCGGGACCTGGAGTGGGGCGTGCCCGTCCCGCTCGACGTCTGGTCGGACAACCCGCTCAAGAAGATCTACGTCTGGTTCGACGCGGTCATCGGCTACCTGTCCGCGTCGGTCGAGTGGGCCCGGCGCGGCCCCGACCCCGACGCGTGGAAGCAGTGGTGGACCGACCCGGCCGCCGAGGCCTTCTACTTCATGGGCAAGGACAACATCACCTTCCACTCTGTGATGTGGCCGGCGATCCTGCTCGGGCAGAACGGCGCGGGCGACCGCGGCGGCGAGCCCGGCCCGTACGGGACGCTCGACCTGCCCAGCGAGGTCGTCTCCTCGGAGTACCTGACGATGAGCGGGTCGAAGTTCTCGACCAGCCGCGGCACCGTCATCTACGTCGGGGACTTCCTGCGCGAGTTCGGGCCGGACGCGCTGCGCTACCACATCGCCGTCGCCGGGCCGGAGAACCAGGACGTCGACTTCACCTGGGACGAGTTCGTCCGCCGGGTCAACTTCGAGCTGGCGAACGAGTGGGGCAACCTGGTCAACCGGTCCGTGTCGATGGCCCACAAGAACGTGGGCGCGATCCCGGCGCCGACCGCGCCGCAGCAGGCCGACGCCGAGCTGCTCGCGTACTCCCGCGCCGGGTTCGACACCGTCGGCGGGCTGCTCGGCCGCAACCGGTTCAAGCAGGCCGCCGGTGAGGCGATGCGGGTGGTGACCGCGGCGAACCGGTACCTGTCGGACCAGGAGCCCTGGAAGCGCAAGGACGACCCGGAGCGCCGCGACACGATCCTGCACACCGCCCTGCAGGTCGTGCAGGACGCGAACACCCTGCTCACCCCGTTCCTGCCGCACGCCGCGCAGAAGGTGCACGAGGCGCTCGGCGGCGACGGCGTGTGGGCCGCGCAGCCGGAGAAGCGGACCGTCGACGACCTCGGCGACGGCCCCGCCTACCCGGTCCTGACCGGCGACTACGCCGCCGAGCGGGCGCACTGGGGCTCCACCCCGATCGAGGTCGGGCGCCCGCTGGCCAAGCCGTCGCCGATCTTCACCAAGCTCGCGCCGGAGCTGGGGGAGACGGGCCCGGAGTGGGCCCCGGTCCAGCGGTGAGCGGGCACGGCCGCCGGCCGCGCCCCGAGCCGCCCGAGCCGCTGGCGGCGCCGACGATCGACAGCCACACCCACCTCGACGCGTGCGGCTGCGAGACCGACGCCGACGTCGCCGCCGCGATGGACCGGGCGGCGGCGGTCGGCGTCGTCGGGGCGGTGACGATCGCCGACGACCTGGCGGCGGCGCGGTTCGCCGTCCGCGCGGCGCACGCCGACGGGCGGGTGTGGGCGGCCGTCGCGCTGCACCCCACCCGCACCGCCGCGGTGACCGGCGACGACCTGGCGGAGATCGAGCGCCTCGCCGCCGACGAGCGCGTCGTGGCGGTCGGGGAGACCGGGCTGGACTACCACTGGGACCACAGCCCGCCCGCCGCGCAGCAGGACGCGTTCCGCTGGCACATCGGGCTCGCCAAGCGGCTCGGCAAGCCGCTGATGATCCACGACCGGGACGCCCACGACGACGTGCTGCGGATCCTGCGCGAGGAGGGCGCCCCGGACACGGTGGTGTTCCACTGCTTCTCCGGCGACGCCGCGATGGCCCGCGAGTGCGCCGACGCCGGCTACGTCCTGTCCTTCGCCGGCCCGGTGACGTTCAAGGCCAACGACGAGCTGCGCGCGGCCGCGGCGCTGGTCCCCGCCGAGCAGTACCTCGTGGAGACCGACGCGCCGTTCCTGACCCCGCACCCGCACCGCGGCCGGGCCAACGAGCCGTACGTCCTGCCGTGGACCGTGCGCGGGATCGCCGCGACCCGCGGGGAGCCCGAGGCACGGGTCGCCGAGACGGCACGGCGCAACGCCGAACGGATCTTCCGGCTGCGCACAACCGATTGACGCCGCCCGTCGAGCCGGTCGGAGGGGTTGCCGTCGCTCACCGTGGATCACCGGCCGCTCGCCGCTGCAAGCGCGTCGGAGACGCACGGTCGGGTCACGGTCCGCTAACGTCCCTCGCCGTACCCGCCGGGACGGGGTCGCTCCCCCGACCCGCGGGACGACGACCGGTCCGCTCCCCGCGACGGTTCCGCTCCCCGGCACCGCGCCGGTCGTCGTCTCCGCAGGTCATGGCCTTGTCCCGGTCAGCCGAGCCCCCGGGAAGTCATGTCTGCGCGCCACGCCGCTCCGTTCTCCGACGACGAGCTCACGCGTCCGCTCCCCGTGTCGGCGCCCGCCGGTCTGACCGGCGCCGAGGCCGGGTACGTCAGCCAGGAGGGGCGCCACCGCGGCGCCGCCCGCTCCCGTGCCGGGGTCCGCACCGTCGCCGCGGCCGCGCTGTTCTCGGTCCCGACCGGCGGCCTGGCCGCCGCGGTGCTCACCACCGCCGGTGAGCAGCCGACCCAGGAGCTGCAGGCGGGCCTCGCGGCCAGCGCCTCGGACCTCTCCACCGCCTCGATGAACCTCGACCGGACCGGCTCGGCGGCGGCGTTCGCCCCGGTCACGGCGCCCACCAGCGGCGCGGACATCGTGAACGCCCAGCTCGTCGAGTCGCAGAAGCTCCCGGTCCCGGAGCAGGAGGTGCAGGACCCGTCGATGGACGAGGGCACCCGCACCGTCGTCGACCCGGGCCGCGAGGGCGCGCGCAGCGTCATCTGGCGGGTCACCTACGACCAGGGCCGCGAGGTCGCCCGCGAGCGCATCGGCGCCGGGCAGGACACCCCGGCCACCCCGCGCATCGTCAAGGTCGGGACGAAGAAGAAGGCCGCCGAGATCGTGCAGGAGGCGAAGGCCTCCGCACCCGCGGTGTCCAACGGCGCCACCTGGGACAAGCTCGCGAAGTGCGAGTCCGGCGGCAACTGGGCCATCAACACCGGCAACGGCTACCAGGGCGGCCTGCAGTTCAACAAGCAGACCTGGCAGGCCTACGGCGGCGGCCAGTACGCCCCGACCGCCGACCAGGCCTCGCGCGAGGAGCAGATCGCGGTCGCGGAGAAGGTGAAGGACGACCGCGGCGGCTACAGCGCCTGGCCGTCCTGCTCGTCCAAGCTCGGCCTGAGCTGATCCCGCCCGCCGTCCCGGCGCGGCGTCCGGCGAGAATGGGCACGTGAGCGACCACGTGACCGACGGCGACCGGAGCACCGGCGGCGCCCGCCTGCTGGGGCCCGCCGACGTCCGGGTGCTGGCCGACCGGCTCGGTCTGCGGCCCACCAAGAAGCTCGGCCAGAACTTCGTCCACGACGCCAACACCGTGCGGCGGATCGTGCGGACCGCCGGCGTCGACGGCGACGACGTCGTCCTCGAGGTCGGCCCCGGTCTCGGTTCGCTCACCCTGGCGCTGCTGCCGGTCGCGGCCCGGGTGCACGTCGTCGAGATCGATCCGGTGCTGGCCGGGCTGCTCCCCGACACCGTCGCCGAGCGCGCCCCCGAGCTGGCCGGTCGCCTCACCGTGACCGGGGCCGACGCCATGCGGGTCGGCGCGGACCGGCTCGCGGCCGACGCCGGGCCCGGTGCGGCGCCGCCCACCGCGATCGTCGCGAACCTGCCCTACAACGTCGCGGTGCCGGTGATCCTGCACCTGCTCGCGGAGCTGCCGTCGCTGCGGACCGGGCTGGTCATGGTGCAGGCCGAGGTCGCCGACCGGCTCGCCGCGCGACCGGGGTCGCGGGAGTACGGGGCCCCCAGCGCCAAGCTCGCCTGGTACGCCGACGCCCGCCGCGCCGGCCCGGTGCCGCGCGCGGTGTTCTGGCCGGTCCCCGGCGTCGACTCCGGGCTGCTCGGCTTCACCCGGCACGACCCGCCGCCCGGCGCCGACCGGGCCGCGACCTTCGCCGTCGTCGACGCGGCGTTCGCCCAGCGCCGCAAGGTGCTGCGCGGCGCCCTGTCCGGCTGGGCCGGTTCGCCCGCGGCCGCCGAGCAGGCCCTGCGCGCCGCCGGTGTCGACCCCACCGCCCGCGCCGAGACGCTGACGGTCGCCGACTTCGCCCGGATCGCCCGGAACCGCTGAGCACCGCCGCCGCCCGCGTGCCGGAACCGTCGGACCGGGAGCGCATGATGGCGTGGTGACACGGTCGAGCGAGCGGGTCCTCTCCGAGGACGGCACGAGTCCCTGGCCCGCGCTGTGGGCGCTGGTCATCGGCTTCTTCATGATCCTGGTCGACGCCACGATCGTCACCGTCGCGACCCCGGCGCTGCTGGCCGCGTTCGGCGCGGACGTCAACTCCGTGGTGTGGGTGACCAGCGCCTACCTGCTCGCGTACGCGGTCCCGCTGCTCATCACCGGGCGGCTGGGGGACCGGTTCGGGCCCAAGCGGGTCTACCTGTGCGGGCTGGCCGTGTTCACGCTCGCGTCGCTGTGGTGCGGGCTGACCACGACGGTCGGCGGCCTGATCGTCGCGCGGATCGCGCAGGGGCTCGGCGCGGCGATGATGACGCCGCAGACGATGGCCGTCATCACCCGCACCTTCCCCGCGGCCCAGCGCGGGCGGGCGATGAGCCTGTGGGGCGCGGTCGCCGGTGTCGCGACGCTGGCCGGGCCGATCCTGGGCGGGCTGCTCGTCGGCGGGCTCGGCTGGGAGTGGATCTTCTTCGTCAACGTGCCGTTCGGCGTGGTCGCGTTCGTGGCGGCCTGGCGGCTGGTGCCGTCGCTGCCGACGTCGCGGCGCCGCGTCGACCTGGTCGGCGTCGTGCTGTCCGCGGCCGGGATGTTCCTGCTGGTCTTCGGCATCCAGGAGGGCCAGAAGTACGACTGGAGCCCCGCCGTCCAGGCGATGATCGGCAGCGGCGTCCTCGTGCTCGTGGGGTTCGTGTGGTGGCAGCGGGTCACCACGAGCGAGCCGCTGGTCGCGCTGCGGCTGTTCCGCGACCGCAACTTCTCCCTGGCCAACATCGCGATCTGCACCGTCGGCTTCGCGATCACCGCGCAGGGCTTCCCGCTGATGATCTACGCGCAGAGCGTGCGCGGCTTCACCCCCACCCAGGCGGCGCTGCTGCTGGCCCCGCTGGCGGTCTTCTCGGGGGCGCTGGCGCCCTGGACAGGTCGGCTCACCGACCGGGTGCACCCGCGGCTGATCGGCGGCTTCGGCATGTCGACGTTCGTGATCGCGCTGGTCTGGCTCGCGGCGGAGATGGGCCCGGACACCCCGGTGTGGCGGCTGCTGCTGCCGCTGACCCTGCTCGGCGTCTCGAACTCGTGCGTGTGGGCGCCGATCTCGACGAGCGCGACCCGCAACCTGCCGATGGACCAGGCCGGGTCCGGGTCGGGCGTCTACAACACGACCCGCCAGGTCGGCGCCGTGCTCGGCAGCGCGGGCATCGCGGTGCTCATGGAGTCGCGGATCGCGGCGCTCGTCCCGGGCGCGACGGCGACCGGCGGCTCCCCGGAGACCGCCGCGGCCGGCGGTGCGCTGCCCGACGCGCTGCGCGAGCCCTTCGCGACGGCGATGGCCCAGTCGATGCTGCTGCCCGCGGCGGTGCTCGTGGCGGGCGTCGTGGCCGTCGCCTGCTTCGCGACACCCCGGCACCTCACCGAGCGCCGCGCCGCCGCACTCGCGCGCTGAGGCCACCGCGGTGAACCCGGCCACCCGCAGCGCCGGGCGGCGACGAACCGTCACACGCTGCCCGTAGGGTTGAGCGGTGCTGTCCGCCGTGCCGCGACCGGTCACCGTCCGGGTGCCCGCGAAGATCAACCTGCACCTCGCCGTGGGCGGGGTGCGGCCGGACGGCTTCCACGACCTCGTCACCGTCTTCCACGCCGTCAGCCTGTTCGACGAGGTGTCGGTCGAGCCGGCCGACGCCCCCGCGCTGGAGGTCCACGGCGACGGCGTCGCCGAGGTCCCGCTGGACGCGACCAACCTGGCCTGGCGGGCCGTCGAGCTGCTCGCGCAGAAGGCGGGCCGCGCCCCGGACGTGCGCGTCGTGCTGCGCAAGGGCATCCCGGTCGCCGGCGGCATGGCCGGCGGGTCCGCCGACGCGGCGGGCGCGCTGGTCGCGCTGTCGTCGCTGTGGCGGATGGAGCTGGGCCGCGACGAGCTGTCCGACCTCGCCGCCGAGCTGGGCTCCGACGTCACCTTCGGCCTGTACGGCGGCACCGCGCTCGGCACCGGCCGGGGCGAGCGGATCGTCCCGGTGCTGGCCCGGCACCGGCTGCACTGGGTGATCGCGCTGGCCCGCGGCGGCCTGTCCACCCCGGCCGTGTTCGGCGAGCTGGACCGGCTGCGCGGCGACGGCGAGGTCGCCGGCCGCCCGGTCGAACCCGTCCTGGAGGCGCTCGCCTCGGGCGACCCGCGGCGGCTCGCGCTCGCCCTGGGCAACGACCTGCAGGCGGCCGCGGTGTCGATGGCGCCGGACCTGCGCCGCACGCTGCGGGCCGGGGTGAACTCCGGTGCGCTGGCCGGGCTGGTGTCCGGGTCCGGCCCGACCTGCGCGTTCCTGTGCGCCGACGCCGACTCCGCCGTCGAGGTCGCGACCGAGCTCGCCGGCATGGGGGTGTGCCGCACCGTGCGGGTCGCGCACGGCCCGGTGGCCGGGGCCCGCGTCGTCGAGGACGGCGAGCCCCCGCCCGAGCGGGGCGGACCGTCCTCGTCGGGCTCCTGGCCCCCCGTCCGTGCCTGACCCCCGCTCCCTGATGGTGGAGAAGTAGTGCCCGAGAACCTGCTCAACCTGGAGAACGTCACCGCGCACGTGCCCGGTGACGCCTCCCGCGTGCTGCTCGACGCCGTGTCGCTCGGCGTCGAGCGCGGCGACCGGATCGGCGTCGTGGGCCTCAACGGCGGCGGCAAGTCGACCCTGCTCGACGTCATCACCGGGGAGCGCCCCGTGGAGGGCGGCCGGGTCTCCCGGCTCGGCGGCCTGCGGATGGCGCACCTGGTGCAGCACGACCGCTTCCCGGCCGGCTCGACGGTGCGCGACATCGTCCTCGCCGGCTACGACGCCGACCACGAGTGGGCCGCCGACCCGCGCGTCCGCGACGTCCTCGACGGGCTGGGCATCGACGACATCGAGCGCCCCACCGACGGCCTGTCCGGCGGGGAGAAGCGCCGGGTCGCGCTGGCCGCGGCGCTGATCGGCGAGCTGGACCTCGTCGTCCTGGACGAGCCGACCAACCACCTCGACGTCGAGGGCATCGGCTGGCTCGCCACGCACCTGACCGCGCGGCGGATCGCGCTCGTCGTCGTCACGCACGACCGCTGGTTCCTCGACACCGTCTGCACCCGCACCTGGGAGGTCGCGAACGGGCGCGTCGAGTCCTACACCGGCGGCTACGCCGACTGGGTCTACGCCCGCGCCGAGCGCGGCCGCCAGGCCGACGCCGCCGAGCAGCGCCGCCGCAACCTCGCCCGCAAGGAGCTGGCCTGGCTGCGCCGCGGCCCGCCCGCGCGCACGTCGAAGCCGCGGTACCGGATCGAGGCCGCCGAGGCGCTGATCGCCGACGTCCCCGCCCCGCGCAACACCGTCGAGCTGATGGCGTTCGCGACCAACCGGCTCGGGCGCACCGTGCTGGAGCTGGAGGACGCGACCGTCACCGTCGCCGGGCGCACCCTGCTCGACGACGTGACCTGGCGGCTGGGCCCGGGCGACCGGATCGGCATCGTCGGGATCAACGGCTCCGGCAAGACGACGCTGCTGCGCGCCCTGTCCGGGGAGCGCGAGCTCGACTCCGGGCGACGGGTGCAGGGCAGCACCGTGCGGATGGCGCAGCTGTCGCAGGAGCTCGTCGACCTGCCCGCCGAGATGCGCGTGCTGGAGGCGACCGAGGCCGTCGCCAAGTACGTGCGGTTCGGCAAGCAGGAGATGACGGCCTCGCAGGTCCTGGAGCGGCTCGGCTTCCCCGCGGCGCGCCAGTGGACCCCGGTCGGACGCCTGTCCGGCGGCGAGCGCCGCCGCCTGCAGCTGACCCGGCTGCTGATGGACGAGCCGAACGTCCTGCTGCTCGACGAGCCGACCAACGACCTCGACGTCGACACCCTCGCCGGGCTGGAGGACCTGCTCGACGGCTGGCCGGGCACCCTCGTCGTCGTCAGCCACGACCGGTACCTGACCGAGCGGGTCTGCGACCGGGTCGTCGCGCTGTTCGGCGACGGGCGGCTCACCGACCTGCCCGGCGGCATCGGCGAGTACCTCACCCGGCGGGCCGCGGCCGGCTCGTCGTCCGCCGGCGCCCCCGCGCCCGCGCGGACCGCCGGTGGCGGCGCGGGCACGACGGGCGCCGCCCCGAAGGTGGACGCCGCCGCGCAGCGCGCCGCCCGCAAGGACGCCCAGCGCCTGGAGCGCCGGATGGAGCAGCTCACCTCGCGCGAGGAGAAGCTGCACGCGCAGCTGGCGGAGGCCGCGACCGACCCCGGACGGCTGATGGAGCTCGACCGGGAGCTGAAGGCCGTCGTCGCCGAACGCGAGGGCGTCGAGCTGGAGTGGCTCGAGGCCGCCGAACGCGCCGAGGGATGACCCGTCTCCTACTCCGGTAGGAGGCGGCCCGCGAAAGAGATCGGTAGTTCGACCGATCCGCACGGGCCGGGTGCGCGGATACCGTCGTCACCGCGTCGGGCCGGGCTGGGGAGCGCCGGCCGGACGCGGGGGGAGAACGGACCGGTTCCGTCGCCGCCGTCGGGGGGTGGCGACGGACCCGGGCCGTGTCCGGGGCGCCGCACCGGCGCCGGCCCGGTCCCCGTGTCAGCGCCGCGCCAGGGCCGTGTCAGCGCCCGGGCGCACGCTCGGTGCCATGAACACTCCCGCGATCGAGGTCGACGGCCTGGTCCGCACCTTCGGTGACGTCCGCGCCGTGGACGGGATCTCCTTCTCCGCCCACCGCGGCCAGGTCCTCGGCCTGCTCGGCCCCAACGGTTCCGGCAAGACCACGACCGTCCGCGTGCTCGCCACCCTGCTCCCGCCGTCCGGCGGCCGCGCCGCCGTGCTCGGCCACGACGTCGTCGCGGACGCGGCCGCCGTCCGCTCCCGGATCGGGCTCACCGGCCAGTACGCCGCCGTCGACGAGGCCCTGACCGGCCGCGACAACCTCTACCTGATCGGCAGGCTGCTCGACCTGCCCCGCGCCGCCGCCCGGGCCCGCGCCACCGAGCTGATCGACCGGTTCGGGCTCACCGAGGCCGCGGGCCGGCGCGCCGGCACCTACTCCGGCGGCATGCGCCGCCGCCTCGACCTGGCCGCGAGCCTCGTCGGGCGCCCCGAGGTGCTGTTCCTCGACGAGCCCACGACCGGCCTGGACCCGCTGCACCGCAACGAGGTGTGGGACTCGGTGCGCCGCCTCGCCGAGGACGGCGTCGCGGTGCTGCTCACCACCCAGTACCTGGAGGAGGCCGACCAGCTCGCGCACGACCTCGTCGTCCTGGACCGGGGCCGGGTCATCGCGTCCGGCACCGCGGCGCAGCTGAAGTCGCGCACCGGCGGGCGACGCCTGCACGTGCGGCCCGAGCTGCCGCGCGAGGCCGCGCTCGTCGCCGCCGTCGTCGCGCAGGAGACCGGCGCCGACCCCGTCGTCGAGCCCTCCGGCGAGGTGACCGCCCCGGCGCACGACCACGGCGCGCTGCGCCGCACCGAGGACCGGCTCGTCGCCGAGGGCGTCGCCGTCGCCGAGATCGGCCTGCGGCTGCCCAGTCTCGACGACGTCTTCCTCTCCCTGACCGGCCACGCGGCCGCGACCCCCTCCGGAGGCCCCCGATGACCACCACGCTCGACACCCCGCCCACGCCGCCCGCCGTGGCCCCGTCCGCCCCGGCGCGGCTGCTGCCCTCCACCGTGCGCCACGGCCTGTCCCTGGCCCGGCGCGGCGTCGTCACGACGATCCACTCCCCGGAGGCGCTGCTCGACGTCACGCTGCAGCCGGTGATCTTCCTGCTGCTGTTCGTCTACGTCTTCGGCGGCGCGATCGCCGGCAACAGCGCCGACTACCTGCACTACGCGCTGCCCGGGGTGCTCCTGCAGACCGTCGTGTTCGCCTCCGCCGGCACCGGCGTCGGACTGGCCGAGGACCTGAAGACCGGCATCTTCGACCGCTTCCGCAGCCTGCCGATCTCCCGGGCGGCCCCGCTGGTCGGCGCGATCGGCGCCGACCTCGTGCGCTACGTGTCCTCCGGCGTGATCATGCTGGTGTTCGGGTTCGCGCTGGGCTACCGCACCCCGGCCGGCCCGCTCGGCGTGCTCGCCGCGTTCGCACTGGTCGTCGCGTTCGCCTTCGGCCTGTGCTGGGTGTTCACCGCGCTGGCCATGGTCGTGCGCCGACCGCGCTCGGTGCAGGGGCTGTCCGCGCTGGTCATGCTGCCGCTGACGTTCGCCAGCTCGGTGTTCGTCCCGACCGGGACCATGCCCGGCTGGCTGCAGGGCTTCGCCGCGGTGAACCCGGTGTCGCGGACCGCGGACGCGGTCCGTGCCCTGCTCGACGGCGCACCGGCCGGCGGCGCCGTGACGGTGTCGCTGCTGACCTCCGCGGCCCTGGTCGTGATCTTCGCGCCGCTGGCCGTCGCGCTCTACCGCCGCCGCACCTGAGCGTTCAGGGCGCCGGCGGGACGTCCCGCCCGGTGGCCCGGCCCCGGTCGAACGCCGCGCCCGCCGCGGCCGGACCGAGCCGGGCCACCACGGCGTCGCGGGTGGCGACGACGTCCGGGTCGCCCAGGTTCAGCGTCCCGCGGCGGGCCTCGGCCGTCCCGAGCAGCTCGGCCGCGCGCCCGGGGTCACCGGTGGTCAGCGCCCACCGGGCGGCGAGCTCGGCGACCTGCCCGAGCACCGGCCCGTCGTCGGAGGCGGTCGCGGCGGACGCGGCCACCACCAGGCGTTCCCGGGCCTCGTCGTGGCGGCCGAGCGCGAGCAGCGCCGCGGCGCCCAGGCAGTGCACGACGGCCTCGCGCTGCCGGCGTCCCGGCCCCGGCCCGGTGAGCGCGGCGGTGTCGCCGACGAGCGCCAGCGCGACCTCGGGCCGTCCGAGACGCAGCTCGACGTCGGCCTCGGCCCACAGCGACCACAGTCGGGTCTCGGGCTCGGCGGGCTGCTCCTCGACGGCCCGGCGCAGGTGCTCGCGGGCCGCGGGCCCGTCGCCGTCGCGGGCGGCGAGCCCGGCCAGGCGCATCCGGTACTGCGGGACGTCGTCGGCGTTGCCGAGCGAGGCCGACAGCTCCACCGCCTCGATGTAGGTGCGGCGGGCGGCGTCGCGGTCCCCGGCGAGCTCCTCGAGCTCGCCGAGCGCGAACGTGGTCATGCCGAGCCCGAACCGGTCGCCG
Organism: Pseudonocardia spirodelae; assembly: GCF_037727765.1. Classification (NCBI taxonomy): domain Bacteria; kingdom Bacillati; phylum Actinomycetota; class Actinomycetes; order Pseudonocardiales; family Pseudonocardiaceae; genus Pseudonocardia; species Pseudonocardia spirodelae. The sequence continues at coordinate 29,727 of NZ_JBBJUP010000012.1, forward strand.
ACCCGGGCGAACAACGCGTGCGCCTGCCGCAGCCGGTCGCGCTGCACGGCGAGGTCACCGGCGTTCTCGGCGTGCGCGGCGATCATCTGGGCGGCGAACGCGCGCGGCCACGGCGGGCCGTCGCCGTCGGCGACGGCCTCCAGCGGGCCGCGGTCGCCCGCGTCGTAGACACGGGCGGCCGGGCCGATCAGGTCGACGACCGGGTGCCGCGGCGACGGCAGCGCCGGCCGCATGCGCTCGACGGCGGCGATCTCCCGGCGGGCCCCCTCGGCGTCGTCGGCGAACCCGGCCAGCACCAGCGACCGCAGCGCCCGGGTGAACGCGACCCCGGGGCCCGGGGCCGCCGCGGGCGGGACCGTCGAGACCCGGTCCGACCAGTGCCGCAGCGAGCCGTGGTCCCCGCGGATCAGCCAGCTCCAGCCGAGCGCCGCGTGGAGCCGGTACGCCCGGTCGGCCTCGCCGTGGGCGACCGCCCGTTCCAGGGCCCGCACGGCCTCCCCCTCCACGGCCCGGATCACGGCCAGCTGGTCGAGCTGCTCGGCGGTCCGCAGCCTCGGCTCGCCCGGTTCCAGCAGCGCGAGGACGTGCTCCGCGTGCGCGGCGACGACGCCGTCGCGCTCGCCCGAGCCGGCCAGGCGGGCCGCCGCGTACTCGCGGACGGTCTCCAGCATCCGGTAGCGGGTGGCGCCGCCGTCCGGGTCGGGGACGGCGACGACCAGCGACTTCTCCACCAGCGCGGGCAGCAGGTCGAACGCCTCGTCGCCGCACACGGCCTCCGCGGTGCCCGCCGTCACCGGCCCGGCGAACACACCGAACCGGGTCGCGAGCGCCCGCTCGGCGGGGGAGAGCAGGTCCCAGCTCCAGTCGACGACCGCCCGCAGCGTCTGGTGGCGGGGCAGCGCGGTGCGGGCGCCGGTGACCAGCAGCCGGAACCGGTCGGCCAGCCGGTCGGCGAGCTCGGCCGGGGTCATGCTGCGGACCCGGGCCGCGGCCAGCTCGATGGGCAGCGGCTGGCCGTCGAGACGGCGGCAGATGTCGTCGACCACGTCCTCGTCCCCGGCGAGGACGAACCCGGGCGCGACGGCGGCGGCCCGCTCGGCGAACAGCTGCGCGGCCTGGCGCGGCTCCAGCGACCCGAGCGGGTGCAGGACCTCGCCGGGCACACCGAGCGGCTCCCGGCTCGTCGCGAGGACCCGCAGCCCGGGCTGGGTGCCGAGCAGGTCGTGGACGAGACCGGCGACCTCGTCGACCAGGTGCTCGCAGTTGTCGAGCACGAGCAGCAGGTCCCGCCCGGCGAGCACGGCGCCGAGCCGGACGCGCGCGTCCGGGCCACCGCGCTCGCCGACGGCCAGCTCCGGCCCGCCGACGGCGTGCAGCACCGCGGGCGCCACCTGGTCGCCGCCGGTGAGCGCGGCCAGCTCGGCGACGGCCACGGCCGCCGGGGCACCGGTCCCGGGGCCGGTGTCACGCAGGACCTCCTGCGACAGCCGGGTCTTGCCCGCGCCGCCCGGCCCGACCACCGTGACCAGCCGCGCCGACCCCAGCAGCGACCGGACCCTGGCCAGGTCGGTCCCGCGCCCGACGAAGGAGGTCAGCGGCACCGTGCGCGGTGCGGGCGGGTGGCCGTTGCGGGCGGGCGCGGGCGGCCGGGGCGCCGCGGGCGGGTCGTCGCGCAGCAGCGCGGTGCGGACCCGCAGCAGCTCCGGGCCGGGGTCGACGCCGAGCTCCTCGGCCAGCGCGGCCCGGGTCCGGTCGAGCACGGCGAGTGCGTCGGCGCGCCGCCCGCCCGCGTGCAGCCCGCGGGCCAGCGCGACGGCGGTCGTCTCGCGCAGCGGCTGTGCGGCGAGCACCTCGGTGAGCACGTCCAGGCCGGCCGGGGGGCCGCCGCCGGCCAGCCCCCGGTCCGCGCGCTCCTCGGCGGCGCCCGCCCGCGCCTCGGCGAGCCGGTCCGCGGCGGGCCCGGCGAACGCGATCCCGTCGAGGCCGTCCAGGGCGGGCCCGTGCCACAGCGCCAGCGCCTCGTCGAGCAGGGCGCCGGCGCGGGTGTCGTCGGGGTCGGCGGCGGCCGCGCGGCGCAGGGCGGCGAACCGCAGCGCGTCGACCTCACCGGGGTCGACGGCCAGCAGGTAGCCGCCCGCCGCGGACCGCACCCGCTCCGCGCCGACGGCCCGGCGCAGCCGGGTGGCCAGGGACTGCAGGGCGTTCGCCGTCGCCGGCGGCTCCTCGCCCCACAGCGCGTCGATGAGCGTCGCGGTGCCGACCGGGTGCCCGGCGTCGAACGCGAGCCGGGCGAGCAGGCCCCGCACCCGCGGACCCGCGGGCAGCAGCTCGCGCCCGTCGGCGTCGGTGACGGAGACGGGGCCGAGCAGCCGGATCGAGAGCCGGGGCGACATCGCCGTTCATTGTGCCCCGGAACGTTGTCGGGGGTCCGTGGCACGGTGGCCGGGTGGAGCTGGATCGGGAGTTCACCGTGGACGGTCACCGCGTGCGCTGGGCGGAGCGGGGGTCCGGGCCGCCGGTCGTGTTCTGCCACGGCACGCCGTGGTCGTCGTGGTTGTGGGCGCGGATCGCCGCGGTCGTGGCCGCGACGCACCGGGTGCTGCTGTGGGACATGCCGGGCTACGGCGTCTCCGGGCGCAGCGAGGAGGTCTCGCTCGGCGTGCAGGGGCGGGTGCTGGCCGGGCTGCTCGACCGCTGGGACCTGCCCGAGCCGCCGCACGTCGTCGCGCACGACTACGGCGGCGCCGTCGCCCTGCGCGCGCACCTGCTGCACGGCGCGGCGTACCGGTCGCTGGTGCTGGCCGACGTCGTGGCGCTCGCGCCGTGGGGCTCGCCGTTCTTCCGGCTGGTGCGGGAGAACGCGGCGGTGTTCGGCGCGCTGCCCGGGCCGCTGCACGAGGCGCTGGTGCGGGAGTACGTGCGCGGTGCCGCGCACCGTCCGCTCCGGCCGGAGGACGAGGACGCGCTGGTCGGGCCGTGGCTGGGGGCCGACGGCGCGGCCGCGTTCTACCGGCAGATCGCCCAGGCCGACCAGCGTTTCACCGACGAGGTCGAGCCCCGCTACGGCGAGCTGGACCTGCCCGTGCGGGTCGTCTGGGGGACCGAGGACACCTGGATCCCGGTGGACCGCGCGCACCGGCTCGCGGCGGCGATCCCGGGGGCCGAGCTGCACCTGGTGCCCGGGGCCGGGCACCTGATCCAGCTCGACGCCCCGGAGGCGCTCACCGCGCTGGTGCTGGGTGCGGTCAGCTCGACCGCGCCACCACCTGCGCCAGCTCGTCCAGCTTCGTGAGGGTCTCGGACTCGGGCAGCGTCGGGAGCATGAACGTGACCCGCTCGACGCCGACCTCGGCGTAGCCGGCGACGACGTCGGGGTCCGGCCTGCCGCCGAACACCGTCGTCGGCACGTCCGGCTTGCCGCGCCCGGCGAGGTCGTCGCGCACGCGGCGGATCTCGTCGAAGGAGGTGTGGCTGCGCGGGAGCCAGCCGTCGCCGACCTCGGCGAGCCGGTTCAGCGCGGCCTCGCTCTCGCCGCCCAGGTAGATCGGCGGGACGCGGACGGGCTTCGGCCAGGCGAACGAGCGCTCGATGTCCACGTGCTCGCCGTGGAACTCGGCCTCGTCCTGGGTCCACAGTGCCTTCAGGGCGTGCAGCTGCTCGGTCATCAGCGGGCCGCGCCGGGACGGGTCGACGCCGTGGTTGCGCATCTCCTCGCGGTTCCACCCGGCGCCGACGCCGAACAGCAGCCGACCGCCGGACAGCAGGTCCAGGCTCGCGGTCTGCTTGGCGGTGTGGATGACGTCGCGCTGCGGCAGCAGCACGATGCCGGTGCCCAGCAGCAGCCCCGTCGTCGTCTCCGCCATCGCGGCGAGCGCGACGAACGGGTCGAGCGTGCGGTAGTAGACGCGCGGGAGGTCCCCGCCGCCCGGGTACGGGGACTCCCTGCTGGTGGGGATGTGGGAGTGCTCGGCCAGGAACACCGAGTCGAACCCGCGCTCCTCCAGCGCCCGGCCCAGCGGCCCGGGGCGGATGCCCTCGTCGGTCACGAACGTCGCGATGCCGAACTTCATGATCGGTGGATACCCGCCCGGCCCCGGGCCCACGCGCGGGTCAGGCGCGGCCCGACAGGCGCGCCAGCAGCAGCGCCTCGGCGAGCACGCCGCGCCCGAACATGCCCAGGTGCAGGCTCTCGTCGATGCCGTGCCAGCGGCTGGCCGGGTCACCGACGCCGGTGACCAGCACCGCGGCCCCCGGGAACGTGCGGGCGAACTCGGCGATGAACGGGATGGATCCTCCGATGCCGGTCTCGACGGCGTCGTTGCCGTAGGCGGCGGAGAACGCGGCGCGGGCGTGGTCGTAGACCTCCCCGGTGGAGGACAGGCTGAACGGCTCGGCGACCCCGCCGCCCGGGGTGACGTCCACGTGCGCCCCCCACGGGACGTGGCGCTCCAGGTGCTCGGCCAGCGCGCGCTGCGCCTCCCTGGCGTCCTGGCCGGGGGCCAGGCGCATGCTGACCATGGCCCGGGCGCGGGGCAGGAGCACGTTGGACGCCTCGGCCACCTTCGGCGCGTCGATGCCCAGCACGGCGACGGCGGGCCGGTGGTTGACCCGGTCGGGGATCGAGCCGGTGCCGAGCAGCTCGACCCCGTCGAGCAGGCCGGCGTCGGAGCGGTAGGTCGCCTCGTCCGGGTCGGGTGCGTCGGAACTGCCCTGGACCAGGCCGGGGACGGCGACCTCGCCCTTGTCGTCGTGCAGCGAGGCCAGGGTCCGGCAGAGCGCGGTGAGCGCGTCGCCGATCGGCCCGCCGTAGACCCCGGAGTGCACCGGGCGCTCCAGCACGGACACCTCGACGACGACGTCGACCAGCCCGCGCAGGCTCGTGGTCAGCGCCGGGACGTCGACGGCGGGGTTGGCCGCGTCGGCGATCACGATGACGTCGGCGGCGAGGGCGTCGCGGTGCTCGGCGAGCAGTGCGGTCAGGGTGGGGGAGCCGGACTCCTCCTCGCCCTCGATGAACAGCACGACCCCGACCGGCGGGCGGCCCTCGTAGGCGCGCAGCACCGCCAGGTGGGTCATGACGCCGGCCTTGTCGTCGGCGGCGCCGCGGCCGTAGAGCCGGCCGTCGCGCTCGGTGGGCTCGAACGGCGGGCTGGTCCACTCGTCGTCCCCGCCGGTGGGCTGCACGTCGTGGTGGGCGTAGAGCATCACCGTCGGCATGCCCTCCGGCGCGGGCCAGTGCGCGACGACGGCCGGTGCCCCGCCCTCGGCGGACAGGACCTGCACCGAGGCGGCGCCCGCGTCCCGGGCCAGGGCCGCGACGGCGTCCGCGCTGCGCCGGGTGTCCTCCGCGTGCGCCGGGTCGGCCCAGATGCTGGGGATGCGGACCAGCGCCTCGAGATCCGTGCGCGCGCCCGGCAGGACCGCGTCGACGGCGGCGGACAGGGTGGCGGGATCGGTCTGCGGGTCGGCCATGGGGCCGGATGCTACGCCCGCGGCGTGTCGGGCCCCGCCGGTCGGCGATCGTCCCGCCGCGTCCGGGCGATTCGTCGCTACATTCGGGCCCATGTCCCGATTCCTGGCGATGATGCTGGAGTCCGCGACCGGACCCGACGGGCACGCCCGCGGGATGACGACCGGGGAGCCGCACGAGCCGGTGCGACGGTCCTGGGCGGAGGTCCACACCGTGGCCCGCGGCGTCGCCGACGCCCTGCGCCGCCCCGCCGGTGACGGCGGCCCGGCCCTGCCCTTCGGCGGTGCGGTCGGTGTCCTGGCCGGGGAGCCCGCGGCGATCGCCCCGGCCGCGCAGGCGGTCTGGCTGTGCGGGGGAAGCGTGACGATGCTGCACCAGCCGACCCCCCGCACCGACCTCGCGGTGTGGGCCGCGGACACCGTCACCACGCTGCAGATGATCGGCGCGGAGATGGTGCTGCTCGGCCCGCCCTTCGACGCACTGGCCCCGGTCCTGACCGAGCGGGGCATCGCGTTCCGGATGCTCGCCGACCTGACCGGCGACCCGGCCGCGTTCGTCGCGGACGCCGGCGTCGCCGACGAGGGCGACACCGCGCTGCTGCAGCTCACGAGCGGGTCGACGGCCGCGCCGAAGGCCGTCCGGATCACCCACGCCAACCTGCACGCGAACATCACCGCGATGGTCGTCGCGTCCGAGCTGGACGTCGAGCGCGACCGGATGGTCTCGTGGCTGCCGCTGTTCCACGACATGGGGATGGTCGGCTTCCTGACCGTCCCGATGACGGTCGGGCTGGACCTGGTCACCGTCACCCCGGCCGACTTCCTGGGGCGCCCGCGGCTGTGGGCCGAGCTGATCTCGCGCCACGGCGGCACCGTCACGGCGGCGCCGAACTTCGCCTACGCCGTGCTGGCCCGCCAGCTCGCCCGGGTCGACGACGGCGCCCTGGACCTGTCCACCCTGCGCATCGCGCTCAACGGCGCCGAGCCCGTCGACCCGGCGGCCGTCGCGGCGTTCACGCGGGCCGGCGCCCGCTTCGGGCTGCGGCCGGAGTCGGTGCTGTGCGCCTACGGCATGGCCGAGACCGCGCTCGGAGTGTCCTTCGCGCCGGTGGACACCGGGATCACGGTGGACCGGGTCGACGCCGAGTCCCTCGAGGCGCACCGGCGTGCCGCGCCCGCGGGCGACGCCCCGCACCGGGAGTTCCCCGAGCTGGGCCCGCCGCTGCCCGGGATCGAGGTGCGCGTCGTCGACGGCTCCGGCCGCGTGCTCGGGCCGCGCGACGTGGGGGTGCTGCAGCTGCGCGGCGAGGCGGTCACGCCCGGCTACCTCACCGTCGACGGTCCGGTGTCCACACAGGACCGCGACGGCTGGTTCGACACCGGCGACGAGGGCTACCTGACCGAGGGCGGGGCGGTCGTCGTCTGCGGCCGCACCAAGGACGTGATCATCATGGGCGGCCGCAACATCTACCCGACCGACATCGAGCGGGCCGCCGGCGCCGCCGACGGCGTCCGGGCGGGCAACGTCGTCGCCGTCCGGATGGCCGCCGGTGACGGGCGGCACCGCGAGTCCTTCGCCGTCGCGGTGGAGGCGAGGGCCGCCGACGGCGACGACGCCGTGCGCGCGATCCGCGACGACGTCATCCGCCGGGTGGTCTCCGCCGTCGGGGTGCGCCCCGCCGAGGTGGCCGTGCTGGCTCCGGGCAGCCTCCCGAAGACGCCGTCCGGCAAGCTCCGCCGCGCCGCGACCGCCGACCTGCTGACGACCCGCCGCTGACCCCCGGCGGGCCGGGGGAGCCGGACGCACGGGAGCCCCGGTCCCATCGCGGGGACCGGGGCTCCGGTGGCGGACGGGGCTCAGCCCGACAGCGGGTGGAACCGGTTCTGCGCCGGTTCCAGCCCCTCGGCGAGCAGCGCCTCGGCGGCGTCCGCCGCCAGGTCCAGGCCGAGGTCGAGCTCCTTGTTCTCCACCGAGGAGAACCGCTTGAGCACGTAGTCCGCCGGGTCCTGCCTGCCGGGCGGGCGCCCGATGCCGAACCGCACGCGCAGGTAGTCCTTCGTGCCCAGCGCCTTGCTGATCGAGCGCAGGCCGTTGTGCCCGCCCTCGCCGCCGCCGCGCTTGAGCCGGACCACGCCGAAGTCGAGGTCGAGCTCGTCGTGGACGACGATCACCTCGGTCGGCGGGATCGAGAAGTACTGCACGAGGCCCGCGACCGGACCGCCCGAGAGGTTCATGTATGTCCGGGGGACGGCCACGGTCACCGGGCGGCCGGCGAGCCGGCCCTGCGCGATGTCGGAGTTCGACCTCTTGTGCGCCGAGAACCGGCCGGCGCCGGCCCGCGCCGCCAGCAGGGCGGCGACGCGGGTGCCGACGTTGTGCCGGGTGCCCTCGTACTCCGGGCCCGGGTTCCCGAGCCCGACGACGAGGGCCGGCCCCGGCACGGGGCTCACTTGTCGGAGGACTCGGAGTCGCCCTCGGAGTCCGCGGAACCCTCGGCGGACTCGCCCTCGGCCTCGGCGGCCTGCTCCTCGTCCGAGGGCTCCTCGACCACACCGGCGCCCTCGGCGTCGACCTCGGCCTCGAGGTCCTCCTCGGTCGGGGCCGGGACGACCTGCACGACGAGGTACTCCTCGTCGGTGCGCAGCTCGACGCCGCCCGGCAGGACCAGGTCCTTGGCGAAGTACTGGGTGCCGATCTCGGCGTCCTCGACGGAGATCTCGATGTTCTCCGGGATGTTGAGGACGTCGGCCTCGACGGTGACGGTGTTGAGGTCCTGGGTGACCAGCGAGCCGGGGACGGCCTCGCCGGTGACGACGACGTCGAGCTCGACCTCGACCTTCTCGCCCCGCTTGATGACGAGCAGGTCGACGTGCTCGATGTAGGGGCGCAGCGGGTGCACGACCACGGTCTTGGTCAGCGCGAGCTGCGGCGCCGAGCCGTCGACGTCGAGCTCCAGGACGGCGTTGCGGCCCTGCTCGCGGACGACCGCGGCGAACTGCAGCGACGGCAGCGAGAGGTGGACGGGGTCGGTCCCGTGGCCGTAGAGGACGGCGGGGATCTTGCCGGCGCGGCGGGTGCGGCGGGCGGCGCCCTTGCCGAACTCGGTCCGGTTCTCGGCGGGGATGCGGGTCTGGGCCACGGGAACTGCTCCTCGAACTGTCTGCGGTGGAAGGCGCGCGCGGCGAGGAGCCGACCGGGATCGGCCCACGTCGATCACGGCGGGTCAGCGTGCACCCGCCCTCGCCGCGGAGATGACGAGCAGTCTACGCCAGCCGTCGCCCTACACCCTGCGGGCCCCCACCGCAACGACGAACGGCGCCCCACCGGGTGGTGGGACGCCGTCGGCGGAGCGGGTGGGCTCAGGCGTTGCCGTCGAACAGGCTGGTCACCGAGCCGTCCTCGAAGACCTGCTTGATCGCCTCGGCGAGCAGCGGGGCGATCGGCAGCACCGTCATGCCGTCGAAGCGCTTCTCGGCCGGGATCGGCAGCGAGTCGGTGAAGATGACCTCGTCGGCGCCGCAGTTCGCGAGACGCTCGGTGGCCGGGCCGGACAGCACCCCGTGGGTGGCGGCGACGATCACCTTCGCCGCGCCCTCCTTCAGCAGCACCTCGACGGCCTTCGCGACCGTGCCACCGGTGTCGATCATGTCGTCGATGACCACGCAGCAGCGGCCCTCGATGTCACCGACCACCCGGTTCGCGACGGCCTCGTTCGGCTTGAGCGGGTCGCGGGTCTTGTGGATGAACGCCAGCGGGGTGCCGCCGAGGGTCTCGGCCCAGCGCTCGGCCAGGCGCACCCGGCCGGAGTCGGGGGAGACGACGGCGAAGTTCTCGGTGGGCCGGGTGCTCTTGATGTGCTGGGCGAGCACCGGCAGCGCGAACAGGTGGTCCACCGGGCCGTCGAAGAAGCCCTGGATCTGCGAGGTGTGCAGGTCCACGGTCAGGATCCGGTCGGCGCCCGCGGTCTTGAACATGTCCGCGACCAGGCGGGCCGAGATGGGCTCGCGGCCGCGGTGCTTCTTGTCCTGGCGGGCGTAGCCCCAGAACGGCATGACCGCGGTGATCCGCTTGGCCGAGCCGCGCTTGAGCGCGTCGACCATGATCAGCTGCTCCATGATCGCGTCGTTGATCGGGGCGGAGTGCGCCTGGATCACGAACGCGTCCGACCCGCGGACCGACTCCTCGAAACGGCAGAAGATCTCGCCGTTCGCGAAGGAGTAGGCCGACTGCGGGGTGACCGTGACGTCGAGCTCCTTCGCCACGTGCTCGGCGAGCTCCGGGTGCGCCCTCCCCGAGAAGAGCATCATGTTCTTCGTGGGAGTGCCTGCGATCGCGCTCACCGTGCGGTGCCTCCTCGGCTGAGGTCTCTGCTGTCGTTGCTCTCGTTGCTGGTGCCGCCGCCGGCCTCCGCGGGCGGGACGGCGCCCGCACGCTCGGCCGCCTCGGCGGCGGGGGTGCCGGGCCGCTTGCGCGGCACCCACCCCTCGATGGTGCGCTGCGCACCGCCGGACACCGCGAGCGCCCCCGGCGGGACGTCGTCGCGGAGCACCGTCCCGGCACCGGTGTAGGCGCCGTCGCCGACCGTGACCGGGGCGATGAACATGGTGTCCGAGCCGGTCTTCACGTACGACCCGACGACGGTCCGCTGCTTGCGGACGCCGTCGTAGTTCACGAAGACCGACGACGCGCCGATGTTGCTCATCTCGCCGATCGACGCGTCACCGACGTAGGTCAGGTGCGGCACCTTGGTGCCCGCCCCGATGTCGGAGTTCTTGACCTCGACGAAGGTTCCGATCTTGCCCCGCTCGCCGAGCACGGCGCCGGGACGCAGGTAGGCGAAGGGCCCGACCGAGGCGCCCGGGCCGATCCGCGAGTCCGAGCCGTGCGTGCGCACGACGCTCGCGCCGGCGCCGACCGTCACGCCGGTCAGCGTGGTGTCCGGGCCGATCTCGGCGCCGTCGCCGATCTCGCACGCACCGTGCAGCTGGGTGCCCGGGTGCAGCACGACGTCGGTGCCCAGGCGCACCTGCACGTCCACCCAGGTCGTACCCGGGTCGACGACGGTGACGCCGGCGAGCATCCGCTCCCGCAGCACGCGGCGGTTCAGCTCGGCGCGCAGCTCAGCCAGCTGCACGCGGTCGTTGACGCCGCGGACGAGCCACTCGTCGTCGCAGCGGACGGCGTGCACGGGGCTGCCCGCCGCGACGGCCGCGGCGACGAGGTCGGTGAGGTAGAGCTCCTGCTGCGCGTTGTGCGCGGCCAGACCGCGGATGCCCGCGCGCAGGAAGGCCGCGTCGAAGGCGTAGACGCCGGAGTTGACCTCGCCGATCGCGCGCTGCGCGTCGGTGGCGTCGGCGTGCTCGACGATCGCGGCGACCGCGCCGCCGTCGCGCACGATCCGGCCGTAGCCGGCCGGGTCGGCCGGCTCGCAGGTCAGCAGCGTGACGGCCGCGCCGTGCGCCTCGTGCTCGGCGACCAGCGCGGACAGCGTGGCCGTGTCGAGCAGGGGTACGTCGCCGTAGGTCACCAGGACGGTGCCCTCGAGGTCGGCGGGCAGCGGCCCGAGGCCGCAGCGGACCGCGTCGCCGGTGCCCAGACGCTGCTCCTGCACGGCGGTGACGGCGTCGCGGCCGAGCTCCGCGGCGATCTCGCCGACGGCGCCGGACACCCGCTCCCGCTCGTGCCCGACGACGACCACCAGGTGCTCCGGGGACGTCCCGGCGAGCGCGTGCAGCGCGTGGCCCAGCATGCTGCGGCCGCCGAGCGGGTGCAGGACCTTGGGTGTCGCCGACCGCATCCGCGAGCCCGCGCCAGCCGCGAGCACGATGCCGGCCGCGACGGCGGTCGCGCCGGGTGCCGCTCCGTCACCGGTGTCGTCCCGGTGGGGATCGGGCATGTTCGGTTCCTCCTGCCGGACTCTCCGCCCGTGACGGGCGTGTGGGCGCGCCGGGCGCGCCGTGCCGGTACGGCATCGTACGGGGCTCGCCGCACGACCCGGCGGGCCCGTCGTCCCGCTCCGTGGCGGCTCGGGAGCGAAGATCAATCCTTCGGGTGGTAACCGGTCGTGCCGCGCTCTCGTTTCCCCGCCAGGAGCGACGGACGACGACGAGGTCGGCCGTCGGCAGCAGCGATGAGCGGGAGTGCGATGACGCGCGAGGTCGAGGGACGCCGCCGGCGGCCCCGGATGATGATGGTCCTGGCCACGGTGGTGGCCCTGGTGCTGGCCGGGCTGACCGCCGGGATGATCGGGACCGCGTCGGCGGAGCCCGCGACGTCCGACAGCGGTCCGGGGCGCGCGGAGGGCACGCCGTGCTCGGCGGCCGCGCGCGCCTGCGTCGACCTCGCGAACTCCACGGCGTGGCTGATCCGCGACGGCAGGATCGAGGCCGGGCCGGTCCCGGCGTCGTTCGGCAAGAAGGGGCAGCGCACCCCGGCCGGGGTCTTCCAGGTCCAGTGGAAGAACAAGGACCACCGCAGCGCGGAGTTCGACAACGCGCCGATGCCGTTCGCGGTCTTCTTCGCCCCCGGGGGCATCGCCTTCCACGAGGGCAACACCGAGACCGAGTCCGCGGGCTGCGTCCGGCTGTCCCGGGCCAACGCCGAGCGCTGGTTCAACTCGCTGCAGGTCGGCGACCGGGTCGAGGTCACCAACATCCCGCAGTGACCCTGCGCGGCGTTTCGCGGCCAGGGGTGGCGGGAACCGTCGGGGCGGAGAACACTTCCGACTGATCGGTTGTGCAAAACCGGTTCCGACGACACGGAGGTCACGATGCCCACGCGCAGCGCCCGCACCGCCTGGAACGGCACCCTGGAGCAGGGCTCCGGCCAGGTCGAGCTGTCCAGCTCGAAGGCCGGCACCTACGAGGTCAGCTTCCCGAAGCGCGCCGCCGACGAGGCCGGCGGCACCACCAGCCCGGAGGAGCTCATCGCGGCGGCGCACTCCGCCTGCTTCGCGATGCAGCTCTCGGCGAACGTCGCCGAGGCCGGCGGCACCCCGGAGTCGCTCGAGGTGTCGGCCGACGTCTCGCTCGGCCCGGACAAGGACAACGGTGGCTTCAGGCTCACCGGGATCGCACTGAAGGTCCGCGGCGAGGTCACCGGCCTCGACGCCGACGGCTTCGCGAAGGCCGCCGAGGCCGCCAAGGCCGGCTGCCCGGTGTCGAAGGCGCTGACCGGCGTCGAGATCACCCTGGACGCCGCGCTCGAGAGCTGACCGCGGCGCCACCGCACGCAGCACCGCAGCGCTGCCGCGGCACCACCGCACGCCGCCCCGCCCGGTCCGCCGGAGCGGGGCGGTGGCGTGTCAGCCGTCGATGCCGTCGAGCACCGGCCGGGCCGGTACGAAGAACGTGCCGCCCGTGCGCGGGTGGAGAAGTCGAGGATCCGGTCGTGCAACGGCGGCGGGTCGCCCACGTACATGCGTTCCAGCATCGCCTCGATCACCCGCAGGCGTCGGCTGTAGCCGATGAAGTAGGTGCCGTACTCGCCGCGGCCGGGCGCGGCGAAGGGCATGTTGTCGCGCAGGATGTCGTGCTCGGTGCCGTCGTCGTCGGTGATCGTGCAGAGCGTCTTGTGGGACTTCTGTCCCTCCTCGGCGTCGGGGAGCTCGACGTTGTCGAACTTGGTGCGGCCGACGATGCGCTCCTGGTCCTCGACGCTCAGCGCCCGCCAGGCCGCCATGTCGTGCAGGTACTTCTGCACGACGACGTAGCTGCCGCCGGCGTGGGCGGGGTCCTCGTCGCCGACGAGCGTCGCGGCCGGGAGGTCCGCGCCGTCGGGGTTGGCGGTGCCGTCGAGGAACTCCAGCAGGTCGCGGCCGTGGAAGTAGCGGAAGCCCGCGGTCTCGTCGACGGTGGCGACGGCGTCGCCGAACGCCTCCAGCAGGAGCTTCTCGAACTCCACGATCAGGTCGGTGGAGTCCGCGCGCAGGTGGTAGAGCAGGTCGCCGTCGGTGGCGACGGCGGTGTGCGTCGCGCCCGCGATCTCGCGGAACGGGGCCAGCTCGCGGGGCTTCGCGCCGCCCACCAGCCGCTCCCAGACCCGGTCGGCGATGCCGACGTTGCAGCTGAAGGGCGTGCCGTCGGAACGGATGCGCACGTTCTCGACCAGGTCGGACGTGGCGGCCAGGACCGAGCGGGCGGTGGCCGTCGCGGCGTCGCCGCCCCCGACGCGCAGCACGAGGAACGCGGCGGCGGCGGTCAGCGGGGCCGTGACGTCCTGGGGCTCGGGCGCGGGACCGTGGTGGGAAGCCGTGGCGGAGGACACGGTCGTGCACGGTATCGGCGACGGGGCCGCGGGGCACCGCTCCGCCGCCAGGATTCGAACCTGGACCATCGGAACCAAAATCCGAGGTGCTGCCGTTACACCACGGCGGATCGTGGGGCACGGTCATCGTGGCACGCCGCGTGCGGCGTCCCCGCAGCGCACCCGGCCCGCGGGTTGCCTCGCGATGACGCAGGTCACGGACAAACACCCACGAAAAGGTGACGCGCACCCCGGGCGCGGCGCGCGCGCGTCGAGTTGACACACTCCCGTGCGTGCTGAACACGGATGCTTCCGGGGCGACGTCGTCCGTCGTCGCCGGAACCGCTCTGACGTGCCGTCTCTGTGGGACCACGGACCTGCGGAGCTTCTGCGACCTCGGTGCCACGCCGCCGTGCGAGCTGTTCCTCACCGAGCAGACGGCGCAGCAGCCCGAGCAGACCTTCCCCCTGCACGTCCGCGTCTGCAACTCGTGCCTGCTGGCCCAGCTCCCGCCGGAGATCAGCCCGGAGGAGACCTTCGAGGAGTACGCCTACTTCTCCTCCTTCAGCTCCTCGTGGGTGGAGCACGCGCGCCGCTTCGTCGACTCCGCGCAGCAGCGGGCCGGGCTGGACGAGGGGTCGTTCGTCGTCGAGGTCGCCTCGAACGACGGCTACCTGCTCCAGCACGTCGTCGGCAAGGGCATCCGCTGCCTGGGCGTCGAGCCGAGCGTGAACGTCGGCGAGGCCGCCCGGGAGAAGGGTGTCCCGACGCTGACGGCCTTCCTCACCCCGGAGACCGGTGCCCGCGTGCGGGCCGAGCACGGCCCGGCCGACCTGGTCTGCGGCAACAACGTGTTCGCCCACATCCCCGACGTCGTCGGCTTCGCCCGCGGCCTGCGCGCCATGGTCGCCGACGACGGCTGGGTCTCGATCGAGGTCCAGCACCTGCTCACGCTCGTCGAGCGCAAGCAGTTCGACACGATCTACCACGAGCACTTCCAGTACTACACGCTGCTCACCGGCCAGCGGGCCCTCGCCGCGGGCGGTCTGTCCCTGGTCGACGTCGAGCTGCTCGACACCCACGGCGGCTCGATCCGCATGTGGGCGCGCCCGGCCGAGGTCGCGGGGGCGCCGTCGGAGAAGGTCCGCGAGGTCCTCGCCGCCGAGGCGGCCGCCGGCCTGCACACCCCGGAGGGGCACGACGGGTTCGCCGAGGCCGTCTCCACCATCCGCGACGACCTCGTGTCCTTCCTCATCGACGCCCGCCGGCAGGGCAAGCGCGTCGTCGGCTACGGCGCGCCGGGCAAGGGCAACACGCTGCTCAACTACTGCGGCATCCGGCCCGACCTGCTCGAGTACACGGTGGACCGCAACCCGTACAAGCACGGCCGGCTGACGCCGGGCACCCGGATCCCGATCTTCGCACCGGAGCGGATCGCGCAGGACCGCCCCGACCACGTGCTGATCCTCCCCTGGAACCTGCGCACCGAGCTGACCGAGCAGCTGTCCTACGTCCGCGAGTGGGGCGGCACGCTGGTCTTCCCGATCCCGTCGCTCGAGGTGGTCTGACGTGAAGGTCGTCCTGTTCTGCGGTGGTTACGGCATGCGGATGCGCGACGGCGCCTCCGACCTGCCCAAGCCGATGCACCCGGTGGGCCCGCGCCCGCTGATCTGGCACGTGATGCGCTACTACGCCCACTTCGGCCACAAGGACTTCGTCCTGTGCCTGGGCTACGGCGCGCACCACATCAAGAACTACTTCCTGAACTACGACGAGACCGAGTCCAACGACTTCGTGCTGCACCAGGGCGAGGTCGAGCTCATGGGCAGCGACATCTCGGACTGGAACATCACCTTCGTCCACACCGGCCTGGACTCCCCGATCGGGGAGCGGCTGCGCCGGGTCCGGTCGCTGGTGCAGGACGAGGAGATGTTCCACGCGAACTACGCCGACGTCCTGACCGACGCCCCGCTGGACGCGATGGTGGAGCAGTTCGCCGGGACCGACGCCGTCGGGCAGCTGATGGCGGTGCCGCCGCAGTCGGCGTTCCACTGCGTCGACGTCGACGAGAACGGCAAGCTCGACTCGATCACCACGCTGCAGGAGATGCCGATCTGGGAGAACGGCGGCTATCTCATGTTCCGGCCGGAGATCTTCGACTTCCTCGAGAAGGACTGCGACCTCATCGCCGACGCCGCCGCCCCGCTCGCCCGCAAGGGCCGCATGTCGGCCTACCGGCACCGCGGGTTCTGGCAGCCGGCCGACACGGTCAAGGAGCGCAACGCGCTGGAGGCGGCGTACCAGAGCGGGGCCCGGCCCTGGATGCTGTGGGAGTCCCACGGCACCGACCGCGACCCGCTGCAGGCCGCCATCGCCGAGATGCAGCGCGCCAGCCACCAGCGCGACTGATCGACCGGATCCGGGGGGAGTGAGGGGACCGTGCTGAACCTGTTGCCGGAGCGGCTCGACCGCGTCCTGCTGCTCGGCGCGCACTGCGACGACATCCCGATCGGGGCGGGCGGGACGCTGCTGGAGCTGTGCCGGGCCCATCCGGGCCTGGACGTCACCGCGCTGGTCCTGACCGGTGCGGGCTCGCTGCGCGAGGAGGAGGAGCGGGCCGCGCTGGCCGCGTTCACCCCCGGGGCGAACCTCGACGTGATCGTCATGGACCTGCCCGACGGCCGCGTCCCGCTGCACTGGGAGCGGGCCAAGACGGCGCTGGAGGACCTGCGGACCCGGGGCGAGCCGGACCTGGTGATCGGGCCGTCGCCGCACGACGCCCACCAGGACCACCGCACCCTGTCGCAGATGATCCCGACCGCGTACCGGGACCACCTGACGCTGGGCTACGAGATCCTCAAGTGGGAGGGCGACCTGGCCCAGCCCACGGTCTACCTGCCGCTGTCCGAGCCGGTGCTCACCGAGAAGATCGCCAAGCTCAACGAGCACTACGGCAGCCAGCGCGACCGCACCTGGTTCGACGACGAGACCTTCCGCGGCCTGGCCCGGGTGCGCGGCGTGCAGTGCCACGCCCGCTACGCCGAGGCCTTCCACGTCCAGAAGATGACGCTGTCCGCCGCGCCGATGGTCGGCTCCGAGCCGTCCGGCTTCTGACCCGCACGCACACCGCACACACCCACACGAGAGGGACACCATGCGCGTACTGCTCACCGGCCACCAGGGCTACCTCGGCACGGTGATGGCGCCGCTGCTCGCCGCCGCCGGGCACCAGGTCTCCGGCCTGGACTCCGGCCTGTTCGCGGAGTGCGTGCTGGGCTCGCTGGACACCCCCGACGTCGACGGCGTGTCGACCGACCTGCGGGACGTGACGGTCGAGCAGCTGGGCGGGTTCGACGCCGTCGTGCACATGGCGGCGCTGTCGAACGACCCGCTGGGCTCGCTCGCCCCGGAGATCACCTACGACATCAACCACCACGCCTCCACCCGGCTGGCGCGGCTGTCGAAGGAGGCCGGTGTCGGCCGCTTCGTCTACGCCTCCACCTGCTCGGTCTACGGCGCCCAGTCCGGCGACGACCTCGTCGACGAGGACGCCCCGCTCAAGCCGGTCACCCCGTACGCGATCTCCAAGGTCCGCGTCGAGGACGACCTGGCCGAGCTGGCCGACGCCGACTTCGTGCCGGTCTCGATGCGCAACGCGACCGCGTTCGGCTTCTCGCCGCGGCTGCGCGCCGACATCGTGCTCAACAACCTGGTCGGCCGCGCGATCCTGACGGGCGAGGTCACCGTGCTCTCCGACGGCACCCCGTGGCGTCCGCTCGCGCACGCCGAGGACATCGCCGGCGCGGTCGTCGCCGCGCTGGACGCGCCGGCGGACGTCGTGCGGGCCCGCGCGTACAACGTCGGCACCGAGAAGAACAACCGGACCGTCGCCGAGATCGCGCAGGCCGTGATCGACGCCGTCCCGGGCTCGACGCTGAACATCACCGGCGAGGCCGGCAACGACCCGCGCAGCTACCGGGTCGACTTCTCCCGGGCCCGCAAGGAGCTCGGGTTCGAGGCCGGCTGGACGATCCCGGCCGGCGCCGGGCAGCTCGCGACCGAGTACCGGAACCGCGGCCTGACCCAGGACGCGTTCGACAACTCCTTCACCCGTCTCGCCGTCCTCAACCGCCGTCAGGCGGCGGGGGAGCTCGACGGGTCGATGCACGTCATCGGCTAGGACCCTCGGCCGACGGCCCGTCCCGCGCTACGGTCGCGGGGCGGGCCGTCGTCGTTCTCGGGGGGTACCCATGTGCCGCAACATCCGGACGCTGCACAACTTCGAGCCGCCGGCGACCACCGACGAGGTGGACGCCGCGGCGCTGCAGTACGTCCGCAAGATCTCCGGCGCGGCGCGGCCGTCGCAGGCCAACGCCGAGGCGTTCGAGCGGGCGGTCGCCGCCGTCGCCGCGGCGACCCGGGAGCTGCTCGACGGGCTCACCACCACCGCCCCGCCGAAGGACCGCGAGGTGGAGGCGGCGAAGGCCCGGGCGCGCGCGGAGCTGCGCTACGCCCGCTGACCCCGCGGGCCGCCTCGCCCGCCGAAAGTCGCGACATCGCACCGCGCGGTACCGGATCGCGACGCCCGGTGCGTGCGGGTCAGGCGGCGGGGGCGGCCAGGGCGTCGATCTCCACCAGCATCTCGGCGTGCGGCAGGCCCACGAAGACGGTGGTGCGGGCCGGGAGCGCCGACCCCTCGGGCACGTGGCGGGCGACGAACTCGCCGTAGGCCTCGTTCATCGCGGTGAAGTGCGACCGCTCGGTCAGGTAGACGCGGAACATCAGCACGTCGGCGACCGACGCGCCGCCGGCCTCCAGGATCGCGCGGACGTTCTCCAGGGTCCGCAGCGTCTGGGCGTGCACGTCGCCCGGGGCGATGTAGGACGCGGTCGCCGGGTCCATCGGGCCCTGCCCGGAGACCTGCAGCAGGCCGCCCCGGCGCACGCCCTGGCTGAAGGTGTGCGCGGGGGCGGGCGCGTCGGGGGTGGCCACGGTGCCGTCGGCGGCGGTGCTCATGCGGGGGGTTCCTCTCGGGACGGGCGCCAGCCGAGATCGCGGGAGATCGTCCCGGTCACGGCCAGCAGGGACGGGACCAGCTCGATGAGCTGGTCGTAACCGGCGACGATGGTCGGTACCGAGACCGACACCGTCGCCACGGCGGAGCCGGACGGGCCGCGGACCGGGGCCCCGATGCAGTTGATCGAGGCCTCGTTCTCCTCGCGGTCCTGCGCCCAGCCCTGCTCGCGCACCCGCGCGAGCTCGGCCAGGTAGGCGGCCCGGTCGGTGATCGTCCGGGGGGTGCGCGCGACGAACCCGACGTCGTCGAGCACCCGGTCGCGCTCGGCGGCGGGCAGGTCGGCGAGCAGGACCTTGCCGGCGGCCGTGGAGTGCACCGGCCCGCGCAGCCCGACCCGCGACGCCATGCGGACGTGGTCGAGCGACTCCAGCTTGTCGATGTAGACGATCTCGGCGCCGTCGCGTTCGGACAGGTGCACGGTGTGGCCGTGCGCGCGGTTGAACGCGTGCAGGTGCGGCGCGGCGACCGTGCGGACCTCGCGCTGGTCCAGCCCGCGCGAGGACAGCTCGAACAGCCGCGAGCCCAGCCGGTAGCGGTGCTGGTCGTCGCGGTGGACGAAGTGCTCCTCGGCCAGCGTGCGCAGCAGCCGCAGCACCGTCGTCTTGTGCACGTCGAGCCGGGTCGCCAGCTCGTCGAGGGAGGCCGGGCCCTCCCCGAGCACGACCAGGATGCGCAGCGCCTTGCCCAGGCTGGTGCTCACGCCACGCGCTCCGCACTGACGCGCAGGGCCGACCAGGCGTCGTCGTCGAGGTCGAGCAGGTGCCCGGGCAGCGGGGCCGCGGAGTCACCGGGCACGACGAGCACCGCCGCCGCGCCGAGGTGCCCGCGGCGCAGGCACCGGCCGACGTCCTCACCGCGGACCAGACCGGTGAGCAGGCCGGCGGCGAACGCGTCGCCCGCGCCGACCGGCTCCACGACGTCCACGGAGAGCGCCGCGCGCGCGGTCACCGAGCCGTCGCGGTGCACGGCCAGCGCGCGGGCCGCGCCGTCCTTGACGACGACGAGCTCCGGCCCGGGCAGCTGCGCGCGCAGGGCGGCGGGGTCGTCGGTGCCGAACACCCGGCGCGCCTCGTCCGCGCCGACGAGCACCACGTCGGCCCGCGCGGCCAGCGCCGCCACCGCGGCCGGGTCGCCGTCGGGCCACATCTGCTCGCGCCAGTTGACGTCGAAGGCGACGCGGTAGCCGCGCGGGCGGTCGAGCAGCGCGGCGAGCACGGCCGCGCACGACGGCGAGACCGCCGCGGTGATCCCGCCGACGTGCACCCAGGACGCGGTCGCGAGCCGGTCGCGGACGGCCGGTGCGGCCAGCAGCTCCGGGCCGGTCGCCGAGGCCGCGGACCCGGCGCGGCGGTAGGTCATCACGGTGCCGCCGGGTGCGGGGGACTTGGCGTAGCGGCCGGTGGGCCGGACCGGGTCGGCCTCGATGCCCGCGGTGTCGACGCCCGCGCCGGCGAGGGTGCGGCGGACCAGGTCGCCGTGCGGGTCGTCGCCGAGGCGCCCGACCCAGGCGACCCCGGTGCCGGCCGCGGCCAGGTCGAGCGCGACGTTCACCTCGGCGCCGGCGGCGCTCGCGGGGGCCGCCGGGTCGTCGACGTCGGCGACGCGCGCCATCAGGGCCAGGGCCTCGCCGAAGCACACCACGGCGCTCCGACCTGCGGTTTCCACTGCTCGCTGCTCCTCGCCGTCGTTGACCTGCGGGCGGCGTCGATGCTAGAACAGGCCAACCAGAATACGCAACCAGCGATGCAAAATACGCAACGCTGCTGGTGAGGGGGACGAGGATGCTCCGTTGGGATCGGCTCGGGGACGAGCGCCCGGGCCCGTACGCGAAGTCGCTGCCGCCGCTGCCGGGCTCGGTCGCCGACTGGCTCGCCACGGGCCCGCGCCTGTCGGACCTCGCGACCCCGGTGCTGACGCTCGACCGGTCCGCGCTGGCGGCGAACGCCGGGCGGATGGCCGGCTGGTGCGCCGAGCGCGGCGTCGACCTCGCCCCGCACGGCAAGACGACGATGGCCCCGGCCCTGTGGGACCTGCAGCTGCGCCACGGCGCGTGGGGGATCACCGTCGCCACGCCGTGGCAGGCGCGCGTCGCGATCGACGCGGGCGTGCGCCGGGTGCTGCTGGCCAACGCCCTGGTCGACCCGCACGGGCTGCGCGCGGTCGTCGCGGCCCGCGACGCCGACCCCGGCCTGGACGTCCTGAGCTGGGCGGACTCGACCGACACCGTCGCCGCGATGGAGGCCGGTGCCGGGAACCCGGACCGGCCGCTGGCCGTCGCCGTCGAGCTGGGGGCGCCCGGCGGGCGGACCGGGGCCCGCTCACCCGCCGAGGCCGAACGGGTCGCGGCGGCGGTCGCGGCCAGCCCGGTGCTCGCGCTGGCCGGCGTCGGCGGCTACGAGGGGGCGCTCGCCCACGACCCGTCGCCGGAGTCGCTGGCCACCGTCCGCGGCTACCTCGACGACCTCGCCGCCCTGCACCGCCGCCTGCTGCCCGCCTACGAGACCGGCGAGGTCGTCGTCACCGCCGGCGGCAGCGCCTACTTCGACCAGGTCGTCGACGCCCTGGCCGGGCTCGCCGACGACCGCACCCGGGTGGTGCTGCGCTCGGGGGCCTACCTCGTGCACGACGACGGCTTCTACCGCGGCATCTCCCCGCTCGCCCGCGACGGCGCGGACCGCCCGTTCCGCTCGGCGATGCACGCCTGGGCCCGCGTGGTGTCCACCCCCGAGCCCGGGCTCGCGCTGCTCGACGCGGGCAAGCGCGACGTCCCGTTCGACGAGGGGCTGCCCGAGCCGCAGCGCCTCGCCGACGACCTCGGGGCGCTGTCGCGGCCGCTGACGGGTGAGGTCACCGCCGTCAACGACCAGCACGCGTTCCTGCGCACGGGGGAGCCGGTGCGGGTCGGGCAGGTGGTGCGCCTCGGCCTGTCGCACCCGTGCACCGCGTTCGACAAGTGGACCTGGATCCCGGCCCTCGACGGCGTCGAGGACTCCGACCCGCGGGTCGCCGAGCTGGTCAGGACGTTCTTCTGATGCGCACCCTGCTGCGCGGCGGCACCGTCGTCGACGGCACCGGCGGGCCCCGCCGCCCGGCCGACGTGCTCGTCGACGGCGACCGGATCGCCGCCGTCGGCCCGGACGCGGGCGGGGGCGCCGACCGCGTCGTCGACGTGACCGGGCTGGTCGTCGCGCCCGGGTTCGTCGACATGCACGCCCACTCCGACCTGCGGCTGCTCACCGAGCCCGCGCACCTCGCGAAGGTCTCGCAGGGCGTGACGACCGAGGTGCTCGGGCAGGACGGCCTGTCCTACGCCCCGGTCGACGACGACGTCCTCGCCGTGCTCCGCCGCAAGATCGCCGGCTGGAACGGCGACCCCGGCGCGGAGTTCTTCACCTGGCGCACCGTCGCCCAGTACCTGGACCGGCTCGACGCGGGCATCGCCGGCAACGCCGCCTACCTCGTCCCGCACGGCACCGTGCGCGCGCTGGTCTGCGGCTGGGACGACCGGGCCGCCGACGCCGACGAGGTCGCGGCCATGCAGGCGCTGGTCCGGGCCGGGATGGAGCAGGGCGCCGTCGGGCTCTCGGCCGGGCTGACCTACACCCCCGGCATGTACGCCGACGGCGCCGAGCTCGCGGCGCTGTGCCGCACGGTGGGCGAGCTGGGCGGCTTCTTCGCCCCGCACCACCGCAGCTACGGCGCCGGCGCGATGGAGGCCTACGCCGAGATGCTGGAGGTCACCGGGCGCGCGGGCTGCGCGCTGCACCTGGCGCACGCGACGCTCAACTTCGGCCCGAACAGGGGCCGGGCGGGGGAGCTGGTCGCGCTGCTCGACGACGCGATCGCCCGCGGCGCCGACGTCACCCTCGACACCTACCCGTACCTGCCCGGCGCGACGACGCTCTCGGCGATCCTGCCGAGCTGGTCGCAGTCCGGCGGGCACGAGGCGACCCTGGAGCGGCTGCGCGACCCCGCCGCGCTGGCCCGGATCCGTGCCGACCTGGAGGTCCACGGCTCGGACGGCTGCCACGGCGTCGTCGCCGAGTGGGAGACGATCGAGATCAGCGGCGTCGGGAACCCGGAGCTGGCGGGGCTGGTCGGGCGCACGATCGCCGACGTCGCGGGGGACGGCGACCCGTTCGACACCTGCGTGGACGTCCTGCTGCGCGACGACCTCGGCACCGGGATCCTGCAGCACGTCGGGCACGAGGAGAACGTCCGCACGATCATGCGCCACCCGCGCCACACCGGCGGCAGCGACGGCCTGCTCGTCGGGGCCAAGCCGCACCCGCGGGCCTGGGGCACCTTCCCGCGCTACCTCGGCCACTACTGCCGCGACCTCGGGCTGTTCTCCCTGGAGGAGTGCGTCCACCACCTCACCGGCCGCGCCGCGGACCGGCTCCGCCTCGCCGACCGCGGCCGCGTCCGGCCCGGGCTCGCCGCCGACCTCGTCGTCCTCGACCCGGACGCGGTCGCCGACACCGCCACCTTCGCCGAACCCGCCCAGCAGGCGGCCGGCATCCCGTACGTCCTGGTCAACGGGGCCTTCGCGATCGACGGCGGGGAGCGCACCGACGCGCTCGCCGGCCGCGCGCTGCGCCGCCGTGACGACGGCCGGACCACGGGGCCCGTCACCACCGGAGGACACCGATGACCTTCCTGACCTGGCTGCAGAACGACACGGCCGGCCTGCTCACCCTGGCCGCCGTCAGCGTCGTGCTGCTGCTCGTGCTCATCATGCGGCTGCGCCTGGAGCCGTTCATCGCGCTGATCGTCACCGGCGTGCTGGTCGCGCTGGTCGCGGGCGTGTCGGTGACCGACCTCGTCGGCACCCCGATCAAGGCATCGCAGTCGCTGTTCGAGACCGGGTTCGCCGGGATCCTCGGCCACATCGCGCCGATCATCGGGCTCGGCACCGTGCTCGGCGCGATCATGGAACGCTCCGGCGGCGCGGACGCGCTCACCGAGCGCCTGCTGCGCCTGTTCGGCCCGAAGGGCGCACCGCTGGCGATGGGCGTCACCGGCCTCGTGCTCGGCATCCCGGTGTTCTTCGACATCGGCATCTTCGTGCTCGCGCCGCTGGTCTACGTGGCCGCCCGGCGCGGCGGCCGCTCGCTGGTCCTCTACGCGATGCCGATGCTCGCCGGGCTGTCGATGACCCACGCGTTCCTGCCGCCGCACCCCGGCCCGGTCACCGCGGGCGGGCTGCTCGGCGTCGGAATGGGCTGGGTGATCGCGATGGGCCTGCTCTGCGGCATCCCGGCGTGGCTGGTCAGCGGCGTCTGGTGGGGGTCGTTCATCGGGCGGCGGATCCACGTCGACGTCCCGGAGGACCTGCCCGGCGGGCACGGCCCGGGCTCCGGCGGCACCGGCGCCGCCCCGGCCACCGACACCGACACCGACACCGACACCGACACCGGTGGCGGCACGGGCACCGTCACCCGCACCGCGGTCGCCGCGCCCCCGTCGGTCGCGCTCATCTCCTCGATCATCGCGGTGCCGCTGGTGCTGATCCTCGCCGCGACCGTCGCCTCGGTGGCGCTGCCCGAGGGCACCGTCCTGCGCGACGTGCTCGTGCTCCTCGGCACCCCGGCGATCGCGCTGACGCTGTCGGTGCTGCTCGCGCTGTACCTGCTCGGCATCCGCCGCGGCACCTCGATGGCCGAGCTCGGCCGCATCTCCGGCGAGTCGCTGCGCCCGGTCGGCATGATCCTGCTGGTCGTCGGGGCGGGCGCGTTCTTCGGCAAGGTCCTGCAGACCACCGGGGTCGGCGACGCGCTGGCCGGCTCGATGACGGCGATCGGCCTGCCGGTGATCGCCTCGGCGTACCTGATCAGTGCGGCGCTGCGGATCGCGCAGGGCTCGGCGACCGTCGCGATCGTGACGACCGCGGGCATCATCGGCCCGACCGTCGCCGCCGGCGGCTACAGCCAGGCGCAGCTCGCGCTGATCGTCGTCGCGGTCTCGGCCGGGTCGATCATCGCCAGCCACGTCAACGACGGCGGCTTCTGGATCGTCGCGAGGTACTTCAACATGTCGGTCACGCAGACGCTGATGACGTGGACGGTGCTGGAGACGATCCTGTCCGTCGTCGGGTTCGCCGCGGCCGCGCTGGTCTGGGCGTTCGTCTAGCCCGGCCGGCGCAGCGGGTCGGCGTCGAGCGTGACCGGCGCACCGTGCGGGGTCGCGACGGCGGCCCGCAGCCAGGCGTCGGTCCGCTCGGCCACCGAGCCGTGGTCGGCGAGACCGAGCCCGTCGAGGAGCCCCTCGCAGGCCGCCAGCCAGGCGTCCCAGTAGTCGCGCCCGTCCTCCAGCTCGGCGCCGAGGGCCTCGGCGAACTCCTGGCGGTCCAGCGTGCCGGTGTCCTGCAGGGCCACGACCAGCGCGAACACCTGTGCCTGCCACGGCTCGTCGAACACCGGGCCGTCAGGCGGGCTCAAGGTAGGACTCCCAGGCGTCGACGGAGACGGTCGTCGTGGGGTCGGCGTCCGGGCCCCAGAGCTCGGCGCCGGTGAACACGACGGTGTAGAGCTGCTCGGGGCACTCGCCGTGGCCGTGCGCGCGGGCGTCGGGCAGCACGTGCGCGCCCCGGCGGGTCTCGACGGTGCCGCAGCGGCCGCGGACGTAGCGGGGCAGGCGGGTGTGCCCGCGCGGGTGCATCACCCGGGCCCGGACGCGGTCGCCGGGGGCGAAGCGCGGCGCCACCGGACCGGGACGGTCGGTGGGGGCGCCGGTGGCGAGCACCCGTGCGGTCGTGGCGGCGTCCAGCGGGCCCGGCGCCTCCGGCGCGGGGCGCAGCGACCGGCCGGCGGCCAGCTCGTCGTCGCCGACGAGACCGTGCGCGACCAGCAGCTTCTCCGTCGCGGCGAGCCAGATCTCGTAGTAGGTGAGGGTCAGGTAGACCGGCGGCGGCAGCGACTCGCGGGCGTGCCGGGACTCGTCGATCGACCAGCCGCCGGGACGCGCCGCGGCCAGGGTCAGGGCCAGCACCAGCGGCTCCCAGTCCGCGTGGAACCGGACGGTCTCGTCCTCCGGCTCGACCGGCCCGAACCCCATCGCGCCGCCGAGGTCGTGCGCCCCGTTCACGCGCTCACCAGCCGGGTGCCGACCATCGCGTCCCGCGAGACGATCGCGGCGAGGTCGTCGGCGGACCAGCCGTCGGTGCCGGCCGGGCGCTGCGGCACGACCAGGTAGCGCAGCTCGGAGGTCGAGTCGTGGACCCGGATCGCGACGTCGTCGCCCAGCTCGGTGCCGAAGTCGGCGAGCACACCGCGCGGGTCGAGCACCGCGCGCGAGCGGTAGGCCGGCGACTTGTACCAGACCGGCGGCAGCCCGAGGACCGGCCACGGGTAGCAGGAGCACAGCGTGCAGACCACGAGGTGGTGCTCGGTCGCGGAGTTGAACACCGCCGCGAGGTGCTCGCCGCCGCGCCCGCCGTAGCCGAGCTCCGCGACGGCGGCGGTCGCGTCGTCGGCGAGCCGGGCCGCGTACGCCGGGTCGGTCCAGGCCCGGGCGACGACGTGCGCGCCGTTCCGCGGGCCGACCCGGTGCTGGTAGGTCTCGACGATCTCGTCGAGCGCGGCCGGGTCGACGAGGCCCTTCTCGACCAGGATCGACTCCAGGGCCCGCACGCGGGCGTCCACCGGGCGCAGCTCACCGCTCATCGGGCCGACGGTAGCCAGGGCGGGGCCGGGCGTCGAGGGCACGGCGGCCCGGCACCGCGCGGGTACCGGGCCGTCGTGACCGGTGTGCGGCTCAGGCGTCCGCGAGCGCGCTCTCGAACTCCTCGGCCTTCAGCGGCGCCAGGTCGGAGACCCGCAGGAAGTCGCCCAGCGTCGTGCCGGTGGCGCCGGAGTCGACGTTGCGCGGCCCGCGACCGGCCCGGACGTCGTCCAGGTTGATCGTGCGCAGGTCGTAGGAGAACCGGGTGACGTCGGAGGTGTTCGGGGCCGACGCGTGCAGGTGGTTCGAGGAGAACATGAAGACGTCCCCGGACTGCCCGGCGATCCGGATCTCGCCGCGGGACTCGAAGTCCTCCAGCGGGAGCGGGTGCGGACGGGTGTCGGTGGTCTTCTCGCCGGCGGCCGCGGTGCGGTGCTTGGCGACCCACTCGTCGTAGTCGTACTGGTTGGAGCCGTTCTTCACCGGACGGTCGAAGTAGTCGGTGTACATGCTCATGACGTTGTCGCCGACGACGTCGAACACCGGGGTCCAGTAGTTCACGAGCTGCTGCGGGTGGCCGTACCACATGTCGCGGTGCGCCTTGTAGTTGTAGGACACACCGGCGGTCAGGAACTGGTCGGCCGGGATGACGCGCAGCCGCGGGATGTCGAAGTAGGTGCGCTCGGGGTCGACGCCGAAGTCGACGGCGAACTGCTGGCACAGGGCCTTGGTCTTCTCGCCGTTGGTGAACTCGCTCTTCAGCGGCTCGACGCGGCGGATGAACTCGTCGACGTCCATCTCGTACTGGGCGCGCTCGGGGTCGAGGCCACCGAAGGCCTGCCCGATCAGGTCCTTGGCGTGGTCGGCGAGGGCGTTCGCGCCGCCGATCCCGCTGTAGAGGTGGAAGTCGCCCCGGAACAGCGACTGGCGGCGCTCGTCGTCGCCGATCCGGCGGTTCAGGTAGACCGTGATCACCGCTTGCTCCTCCGTGCTGGCTCCGGGGGGACCCCGGCTGACGCCGCCGGACGCTATCGCACCCGATCGGGTGGTCGACTACGAAGAAACCTAGTAGTGGGCGCTGTGCGACACGGTGTCCGCGGCGTCCGTTCCCGGACGTCCTTGACGGCTGTGCTTAGCTGAGCCTCACCTATCCTGGAGGGGCGATGACGCTGATCGACGAACGGCCCGCGGTCCGCGTCGTGGGCCTGCACCGGTTGTCCGACACCTTCGTCCGCGCCGAGATCGAGGGTGCCGCGCTCGCCGCGCTGGGCCTGCCCGGCGCGCCCGACGAGGCGTGCGTCTTCCACTTCCCGCTGCCCGGCGGCGGCCGCGACGACCACGGCCGCTGGTACACCCTGCGCGAGGTCAGCCCGTGCCGCACCCGGGCCTGCATCGACGTGGTCTGCCACCCGGGCGGGGTGGGCGCGGGCTGGGCGCGGCGGGCCTGCGTCGGCGACGAGATCGGCGTCTCGCGCACCCACAGCTGGTTCCGGCGCCCCGCCGGCGCACGCTGGCAGATCCTGGTCGGCGACGCCGCGGTCGTCCCCGCGCTGGCCCGGATCGTGGCCGAGACGCCCGACGACGTCGACACCGAGGTCGTGCTCGAGCTCGACCGGGTGCCCGGCGACTTCCCGGCCGGGGCCCGGGTCCGGCACGTGCCCGCCGACGAGTCCGCGAGCAGGCTGCCCGCGATCGTCGCCGGGCTGACGCTGCCCGAGGGCCCCGGCTACGTCTACGTCGGCGGTGAGGCGTCCGCGACCCGGGCCGCCCGCCGGCACCTGCGCCACGAGCGCGGCCTGCCCGCCGGGAGCTACGGCGTGCTCGGCTACTGGCGCCGCGACGCCGACACCTTCCGCCGCACCTGGGAGGCCAACCAGGAGCGCTTCGAGCGGGCCTACGCCGACGCCGTCGCCGCCGGGGCGGGCGACGAGGAGCGGACCCTGGACCTGTACGAGGCGACGCTGGAGCGCGACGGGCTGCTCTGAGACCGCCGGTGCCGGACGGGTGCCGCGCCGCCCCGGGGCCGGGCGTATCGTCGGTGACCGGCACCCCGACCGGGTCGGGAGTCCCTACCGCGGCCCGGGCAGGGGTCTGTCCTGCGCGCGGTGCGGCCCCGTCGCCGCGCGCGCCGCCAGCCCACCTCGATCGAGGAGCCAGCGCCGTCGTGGCCATCCTGTCCGGTCTGCTCACCTCCGCCCTGTCCGACCCCGGCCTGCGCGCCGCCGTCGACGCCGCCCGGGCCGCCGACACCCGCACCGGGGAGACCCCGGCCGTGCAGGTCGAGGGCCCCGCCGCGCTGCGCCCGCTGCTCGTCTCGGGCCTGGCCGGAGCGGGCACCGTGCTCGCGGTGACCGCCACCGACCGGGAGGCCGAGGACCTCGCCGCCGCGGTGTCGGACCTGCTCGGCCACGGGGAGGCCCCGGGCGCGGCCGCCGACACCGTGCACGACTGCGCGGGCGCCCCGGTCGTCGTGCTCCCCAGCTGGGAGACGCTGCCGCACGAGAAGCTGTCGCCGCGCCCGGACACCGTCGCGCGCCGGCTCACGATCCTGCACCGCCTCGCCGCCCCGGGGACCGCGCCGCGGGTGGTGGTCACCGCCGCCCGCAGCCTCATCCAGCCGGTCGCCCCCGGACTCGGCGCGCTGGAGCCGGTCGTGCTCGCGCCCGGCGAGGAGCACGACTTCGAGCAGCTGCTGGAGCGGCTGGTGGAGCTGGCCTACACCCGCGCCGAGATGGTCACCACCCGCGGCGAGTTCGCGGTGCGCGGCGGGATCCTCGACGTCTTCCCGCCCACCGCCGAGCACCCCGTGCGCGTGGAGTTCTGGGGCGACGAGGTGTCCGAGCTGCGCTCGTTCTCCGTCGCCGACCAGCGCTCGGTCGGCGACGTCGAGCGCGTCGCCGTCCCGCCGTGCCGGGAGCTGCTGCTCACCGGGCCGGTCCGCCGCCGCGCCGCCGAGCTGGCCGACGAGCAGCCCGAGACCGCGGGGCTCAACCGCAACCCGCTGCGCGAGCTGCTGGAGAAGCTGTCCGAGGGCATCCCGGGCGAGGGGATGGAGTCGCTCATCCCGGCCCTGGTGGGTGCGGAGATGCAGCTGCTCACCGACCTGCTGCCCGAGGGGACCCGGGTGCTGCTCGCCGACCCCGAGCGGATCCGCACCCGCTGCGCGGACCTGGTCCGCACCGGGCTGGAGTTCCTGGAGGCGTCCTGGCTGGCGTCCGGCTCCGGCGGCGAGGCCCCGATCGACGTCTCCGGCTCGGCCTACCGCGACCTGCGCACCACGCTGGAGCACGCGACGGCGACCGGCCGCCCGGTCGTCTCGCTGACGCCGCTGCTGTCGGGCTCCGCGGACGTGCTCGTCCCGGGGGTGCACGAGATCGAGCCGTACCGCGGCGACACCGACCGGGCGCTCACCGACCTGCGCGCGCACGTCGCCACCGGCGGGGCCGCGGTGCTCGTGCTCGCCGGGCAGGGCACCGCGGACCGCTCGATCGAGCAGCTGCGCGAGGCCGAGGTGCCCGCCACGGCGGTGCCGGTGCTGGCCGAGCCCCCGGAGAAGGGCGTCGTCACCGTCACCTGCGGGCGGGTCCTCAACGGGTTCACCGCCCCGTCGGTCGACGGCGCGCCGCTCGTCGTCGTCTCCGAGGCCGACCTCACCGGCAGCCGGGCCGGGCTCGACACCGCCCCGCGCAAGACCACCCCGCGCCGGCGCAACGCCGTCGACCTCGCCGTGCTGCAGCCCGGCGACTTCGTCGTCCACAACCAGCACGGCATCGGTCGCTTCGTGGAGATGAAGGAGCGCACCGTCTCCGGCGCCACCCGCGAGTACCTGGTGCTGGAGTACGCCAGCTCCAAGCGCGGCCAGCCCGCGGACCGGCTGTTCGTGCCCACCGACGCCCTCGACGAGATCAGCCGCTACGTCGGCGGCGAGCAGCCCGCGGTCAACAAGCTCGGCGGCGGGGACTGGGCGAAGACCAAGAGCCGGGCCCGCAAGGCCGTCAAGGACATCGCCGCCGGGCTGGTGCAGCTCTACGCGGCGCGCCAGGCCTCGCCGGGCCACGCGTTCGGCGCGGACACCCCCTGGCAGCGCGAGCTGGAGGACGCCTTCCCCTACACCGAGACCCCCGACCAGCTCTCCGCGATCGACGAGGTCAAGCGGGACATGGAGCGCCCGGTCCCGATGGACCGCGTGATCTCCGGCGACGTCGGCTTCGGCAAGACCGAGATCGCGGTGCGCGCCGCGTTCAAGGCGGTGCAGGACGGCAAGCAGGTCGCGGTGCTCGTGCCGACCACGCTGCTGGCGACCCAGCACCTCACCACGTTCTCCGAGCGGATGCGCCAGTTCCCGGTGACGGTGCGCGGGCTGTCGCGGTTCACCGACCCGGCCGAGGCGCGGGAGACGATCGAGAAGCTGGCGCAGGGGCAGGTCGACGTCGTCGTCGGCACGCACCGGCTGCTGCAGACGGGCGTGCGGTACAAGGACCTCGGGCTCGTGGTCGTCGACGAGGAGCAGCGCTTCGGCGTCGAGCACAAGGAGCACATCACCGCGCTGCGCGCCGCCGTCGACGTGCTCACCCTGTCCGCGACGCCGATCCCGCGGACCCTGGAGATGAGCCTCGCCGGGATCCGCGAGATGTCGGCCATCACCACCCCGCCCGAGGAGCGCCACCCGACCCTGACCTACGTCGGCGCCTACGACGACAAGCAGGTCGCCGCCGCCGTGCGCCGCGAGCTGCTGCGCGACGGCCAGGTGTTCTACGTGCACAACCGGGTCAGCTCGATCGACCGGGCGGCGAAGACCATCCAGGACCTCGTCCCCGAGGCGCGGGTCGCCGTCGCGCACGGCCAGATGAACGAGGACCTGCTCGAGCGCACGGTCAGCGCGTTCTGGCACCGCGAGTTCGACGTGCTGGTCTGCACCACGATCGTCGAGAACGGCCTGGACATCTCCAACGCCAACACCCTGATCGTCGAGCGGTCGGACACGCTCGGGCTCTCCCAGCTGCACCAGCTGCGCGGGCGGGTCGGGCGTGGCCGCGAGCGCGGCTACGCCTACTTCCTCTACCCGCCCGAGCACCCGCTCACCGAGACCGCGCACGACCGGCTCGCGACCATCGCCCAGCACTCCGAGCTGGGCTCCGGCGCCGCCGTCGCGATGAAGGACCTGGAGATCCGCGGCGCGGGCAACATCCTGGGCGCCGAGCAGTCCGGGCACATCGCCGGCGTCGGCTTCGACCTCTACATCCGGCTGGTCGGGGAGGCCGTCGCGGCGTTCCGCAGGCAGGCGGGCGGGGAGATCGGCGCCGAGCCGGAGGAGCTGCCCGAGGTGCGGGTCGACCTGCCCGTCGACGCGCACGTCCCGCACGACTACGTCGACGGCGAGCGGCTGCGCCTGGAGGTCTACCGCAAGATCGCCGAGGCGCCCGACGACGCCGCGCTCACCGCGATCGTCGAGGAGCTCACCGACCGCTACGGCGAGCCCCCGACCCCGGTGCGCAACCTGCTGGAGGTGGCCCGGTTCCGCCAGCTGTGCCGCCGCCTGGGCATCCGCGAGGTCGCCTCGGCGGGCACCCAGCTGCGGATCGGGCCGATGGTGCTGCCCGACTCCGCCCAGCTGCGGCTGCGCCGGCTCTACCCGAAGGCGCAGTACAAGGCGGCCGCCCAGGTCGTCACCGTGCCCAAGCCGATGCAGGGCAACCGGATCGGCGGGGCCGCGCTGCGCGACGTCGAGCTGCTCGGCTGGTGCGCGGAGCTGCTGCTGCAGATCGTCCCGTCCTCGACCCCGGTGCACAGCTCCGGTCCGTCCTGATCCGTCCGGGGTGTCGGTGCCGGCGGCTACGGTCGGCGGGTGACGTTCCTGCGCCATCCCCACCTGCACGGTGACACCCTCGTCCTGGTCGCGGAGGACGACCTGTGGACCGCCCCGGTGGAGGGCGGCCGCGCCCACCGGCTGACCGCGGACACGGTGCCGGTCACCGCGCCCCGGGTGTCCCCGGACGGCGCGTCGGTCGCCTTCGCGTCGCTGCGCGACGGGGCGCCCGAGGTGTACCGGGTGGACGCCGAGGGTGGCCCGGTCACCCGGCTGACCTGGTGGGGCGGCCTGCTGACCCGGGCCGGGGGCTGGACGCCCGGCGGCGAGGTGGTGGCGCTGTCCGCGCACGGCGACGCGACGTCGCGGCTGTGGGCGTACGCGGTGCCCGCGACCGGCGGCGCACCGCGGCTGCTGCCGCACGGCACGCTCACCGCGCTCGCCCACCAGCCGGGCGGGCCTGCCGTGCTCACCCAGGTCGAGGGCGGGCGCGACGCCGCGCACTGGAAGCGCTACCGCGGCGGGCGGGCCGGGCGGCTGTGGCTCGACGCCGGCGGCACCGGCGAGTTCACCCGGGTGCTGGCCGGGCTCGCCGGGCAGCTCGAGTGCCCGATGATCGTCGACGACGGCTCCGGCCCGCGGCTGGCGTTCGTCTCCGACCACGAGGGCTGGGGCAACGTCTACTCCGTCCCGCTGGACGCGCCGGACACCGGCCTGCGCCGCCACACCGACCACGGCGCGGGGGACCCGGGCGTGCCCGACTTCTGGGCGCGGCACGCGAGCACCGACGGCCGCCGCGTCGTCTACGAGGCCGCCGGGGAGATCTTCCTGCTCGACGACCTGTCCGCGGCGTCGCGCCCGCACCGCCTCGACGTGCGCCTCGGCGGGCCCCGCGGCGCCCGCGAGCCGTTCCGCGCGTCCGTGCCCGCCGACCTCGGACCGGTCCGGCCCGACCGCACCGGGCGGGCCAGCGTGGTGTCGGTCCGCGGCACGGTGCACCGGCTGACCCACCGCGACGGCCCGGCCCGCGCGCTGCTCGCCGAGCCCGGCGTCCGCGCCCGGCTCGCGCACCCGCTCGGCACCCGGCGCGCCGTGTGGGTCGACGACGCCGTGGGGGAGGACGCCGTGGTCGTCGCCCCGCTGGACCCGCACGCCCCGGACGCGGCCGCGGCCACCCGGCACGCCGCGGGCGGGATCGGGCGGGTCCTGGAGCTGGCCCCGGCCCCGGACGGCTCGGCGGTCGCGCTGACCACCCACGACGGGCGGCTGCTGGTGCTGCACACCGGCCCCGACCCCGCCCCGGCCGGCGGCGGGGCCGCCTGGACCGGCGCGGCCGCGGACGGCGTGGTCGACGGCCCGGCCCCGGACCGGCCGGCCGGGGAGCTGCGCGAGCTGCACCGCAACCCCGGCTGGGAGCCGTGCGACGTGTCCTGGTCCCCGGACTCGGCCTGGCTGGCCTGGTGCGACCCGACGGCCGAGGGGCTGTCGCGGGTGATGCTGACCCGCGTCGCCGACGGCGCGCACACCGAGGTCACCCCGGCCCGCTTCCACGACAGCGACCCGGTGTTCACCGCCGACGGGCGGCACCTGGCGTTCCTGTCCCGGCGGGTGTTCGACCCGGCCTACGACCACCACTCCTTCGACCTGTCCTTCGGCACCGGGTGGAAGCCGTTCCTGGTGCCGCTGGCGGCGCGCACGCCGTCGCCGTTCGGGGCGGGGCCGGACGGCAGGCCGGTCGACCCGGCCGACGAGGGTCCCGGCGACCCGCCCGCGGCGCCGCCCGTCCCGCCGGTCCCGCCGGGTCCCGGCGAGGGCGCGGGCGACCCCGGCGCCGCACACACCGCCGCGGCCGCGGCGACCCCGCAGGCGGCCACCGGGGCGGCCACGGGTGTGGGCGCGGGGGCGGACACCGGCGGGCGCGGCGCGGCCCGCGACGACGACACCCCGCCGCAGGTCGTCGTCGACGTCGACGGGCTGGCCGGGCGGGTCGTCGGCGTCCCGGTCGAGGCGGCCCGCTACGCCCGGCTCGCCGCGGTGCAGGGCGGCCTGGTGTGGCTGCGCAGCCCGGGCGGGACCGGGGTGCTGGGCGACAGCCTGCCCGACGACGACGCCGAGCCCGAGCGTGCGGTGCTGGAGCGGTTCGACCTGGCCCGCCGCACCACGACGGTGATCGCCGACCCCGCGTCGTCGTTCGCGGTGAGCGGCGACGGCAGGCGCCTCGTCGTCCGCGACCGGGGGACGGTGCGGCTGCTGCGCGCGGACCGGGGCAGCTCCTCGACCCCCGAGGACGACGCGGGCGGCGACGAGTTCACGATCGACACCCGGCGCCTCGTCGTCACCGTCGACCCGGCCGCGGAGTGGCGGCAGATGTTCGACGAGACCGCCCGCCTGATGCGCGACCACTTCTGGGTCGCCGACATGGCCGGCGTCGACTGGGCCGGTGAGACCGCCCGCTACCGGCCGCTGGTCGACCGCGTCGGCAGCCACGACGACCTGCTCGACGTGCTGTGGGAGCTGCACGGCGAGCTCGGCACCTCGCACGCCTACGTGAAGGGCGTCCGCCCGGCCGGCGACCACGGCGGGCGCCCGGGCCTGCTCGGGGCCGACCTGGAGCCCGACGGCGACGGCCCCGGCCTGCGGGTGCGCCGCGTGCTGCCGCCGGAGACCTCCGCGCCCGCCGCGCGCAGCCCGCTGTCCGGGCCCGGCGTCGACGTCCGCGCCGGGGACGTCCTGCTGGAGGTGGGCGGGCGCCCGCTCGACCCGCACTGGGGTGCCGCCCCGCTGCTCACCGCGACGGCCGGGACCACGGTCGAGCTGACCGTCCGCTCCGGGCCCGGCCGGCCCGACGCGGGCACCGTCCGCCGGGTCGCGGTCCGCCCGCTGCGCAGCGAGGACGAGCTGCGCTACCAGGACCGGGTGGCCCGCCTGCGGGCCGAGGTCGACGAGCGCTCCGGCGGGCGGCTCGGCTACCTGCACGTGCCGGACATGATGGGCTACGGCTGGGCCCAGCTGCACCGCGACCTCGCCCGCGAGACCGCGAAGGACGGCCTGGTGCTCGACGTGCGCGGCAACCGCGGCGGGCACACCTCGCAGCTGGTCGTGGAGAAGCTCGCGCGGCGGGTGATCGGCTGGGACCTGCCCCGTCACGGCGCGGCCGCCACCTACCCCGAGCAGGCCCCGCGCGGCCCGGTCGTCACCCTCGCCGACGAGCGCTCCGGGTCCGACGGCGACATCGTCACCGGCGCGATCAAGCGGCTCGGCGTCGGGCCGGTCGTCGGGACCCGCACCTGGGGCGGGGTGATCGGCATCGACAGCCGCTACCGGCTCGTCGACGGCACCCTGGTCACCCAGCCCCGCTACGCGACGTGGTTCGACGACCTCGGCTGGACGATGGAGAACCACGGCGTCGACCCCGACGTGGAGGTCGTGGTGACCCCGCAGGACCGGGCCGCGGGCCGCGACCCGCAGCTGGACCGGGCGATCGGGATCGCCCTGGAGCGGCTCGCCGAACACCCGCCGGCGCGGCCGCCGGACCTCGCGACCCGGCCGTCGACGGCCCGGTCCGCGCTGCCACCGCGACCGGGCGGGGGAGATGGGCACCACACCTCGTGAGAGGGTGACCGCCGTGCGCACTCGCAGGATCACCGCCGCCCTGCTGATCGTCGGGGCCGTCGCCGCCGCGGGAGCCGGCTGCGGCACCGGGCCGAGCCGGGTCGACGCGGCCGCGATCGTCGGGCAGGAGTCGATCCCGCTGGCCACGGTGCAGCCCGCCATCACCTCGGTGCTCGCCCGGCCCGGGCTCGTCGACGGGCTGAAGTCCCAGGGCGGCTCCGAGGCCGACATCGGGCGCGCCGTGGTGTCCCAGCTGGTGATCCGCGACCTGCTCGACCTCGCCGGCCCCGAGCTCGGGGTGACGGTGACCGACCAGCAGGTCGAGCAGGCGATCGCCCAGCAGGGCGGGGCGGAGGCGGTCGAGGCGTCGTCGCTGTCGGTCGGGGGGCCGCAGGCCGCGACCCGCGACGAGCTCGCCCTGGCCGCGATCGCCCGCAGCGAGCTGCCCCGGCTGTCGGTGACCGCCGACGTCGCGGTCGCGCAGGACCGCGCGCAGGCCGCCACGCTCGCCCGCGAGGTCGCCGCCGGCGGGCAGCGCGCCGAGACCGCGCTGGCCGGCGCGGGGACCACCCAGCGCGGGCTCGCGATCCGGCCGGCGGAGACCCCGCAGGCCGCGCTCACCCCGCTGATCGGCATCCCGGCCGGCTGGGTCGCGGCGTTCCCGCTCGGCAGCGGGCAGGGCTGGGTCGTGGTCCGCGTGACGCAGCGGACCGTCGCCGACGCGGCCCCGGCCGGGCCCGCGTCCGAGGCGATCGCCCGGCTCGACCGCCAGTCGCTGACCGAGGCCGGGATCCGGCTGCTCACCCCGACCGCGCTGCGGACCGGGGTGGAGCTGAACCCCCGCTACGGGGTGTGGGACCCGATCCAGATGCTCGCGGTGCCGGGCGCCGAGCAGGCCTCCGTCGTGTCCCCGGTCGCCGCGGGCACCCCGACCCCGCCCGCGGGCTGATGGCGGCGACGGTCGTCGTCTGCCCGCGCCGCGGGGCCGCCCTGCCCGCCGCGGCGCTGCCCGCGCTGCGGTCGGCGTCCGCGGTGCTCGCCGTCGCCGGGCTGGAGGCCGCCGACGCGGCGGGCGCCGGCCCGTGGGACGGCACCGACCCGGCCGCGCTGCCCGAGGGCACCGTGCTGCTCGTGCCGGCCGGGCACCCGGCCGCCGCGCTGCCCGGCGCCGTCGGGCCGCCCACCGGGCACGGCGTGCTCGACGCCGTCGCGGTGATGGACCGGCTGCGCTCCCCGGGCGGCTGCCCGTGGGACGCCGAGCAGACCCACACCTCGCTGCTGCGCTACCTCGTCGAGGAGTGCTACGAGCTCTACCAGTCCATCGAGGACGGCGACCGCACCGAGCTGCGCGAGGAGCTCGGTGACGTGCTGCTGCAGGTGCTGTTCCACGCCCGCGTCGCCGTCGAGCACCCCGGGGCGCCGTTCGGGATCGACGAGGTCGCGACCGGCCTGGTCGACAAGCTCGTGGGGCGCCACCCGCACGTCTTCGCCGCGGGCGAGGCCGTCGCGACGGCGGCCGACCAGGACCGCCGCTGGGACGAGCTCAAGCGCGCGGAGAAGCAGCGCGAGTCCAGCGTGGACGGCGTCGCCACCTCGCAGCCGGCCGTCGCGCTCGCGGCGAAGCTGACCTCCCGCACCGCGAAGGCCGGTCTGCCCGCCGACCTGCTGCCCGGCGACGAGGGGACCGGCGCGGCGCTGTTCCGGCTGGCCGCGGCCGCGCAGCTCGGCGGCGCCGACCCCGAGGCGGAGCTGCGCACGACCGCCCGCGCGTTCGAGGCCCGGGTGCGGGCCGCGGAGAAGGCCGCGGCCGCCGACGGCCACGACCCGCACGCGTTGTCCGCCGAGGACTGGCGGCGCTACTGGGACATGCCCTGACCCCCTCCCCGAACGGGTGATACCCGCCGGTAACGTGTGAGCGTGCGCACCTCGAGGCTCCTCGCGGCCGTCGGCGGCATCCTCGCCCTGATCGTGCTCGTCGCGCTGACCACCGGTCCCGGGTACGGCCCGTCGCTGCCCCGGACGCCGGTGGACCGCGCCGCGGCCCCGCCCGCGGCGGCCGCGCTGCCCGCGGGCACCGACGTCGTCGCCTGGGCGCGCGAGCGGGCCGCCGAGGCCGACATCCCGGCCCGCACGCTGCAGGCCTACGCCTCGGCCGAGCTGCGCCAGCGCGAGCGCACGCCGCGCTGCGGGCTGAGCTGGACCACGCTCGCCGGGGTCGGGCGGATCGAGTCGCGGCACGCGACGTTCCGCGGGGCCGAGCCCGGGCCCGGCGGCCGCGCCGACCCGCCGATCATCGGGATCGCGCTGGACGGCACGAACGGCACCCGCCGGGTCGCCGACACCGACGGCGGCCGCCTCGACGGCGACCCGGTGCTCGACCGGGCGGTCGGCCCCATGCAGTTCCTGCCCGCGACCTGGGCCCGCTACGGCGCCGACGGCGACGGCGACGGCGTCGCGGACCCGCAGCAGGTCGACGACGCGGCACTGGCCGCCGCCGGCTACCTGTGCGCGAGCGGGCGCGACGTCGCCGACGCCGACGACTGGTGGCGCGGGGTGCTGGCCTACAACGCCTCCGGCGACTACGCCCGCGACGTGTGGTCCGCCGCCGCGGACTACGCGCAGCGCACCGCGGCCCCGGCCGCCCCCTGAGCGACCCCGTCGGCGCCCGGGGGACGGGGGTCAGGCGAGCAGCGCGCGGCCCCAGTGGTCGTCGCCGTCGGCCAGCCCGGGCGGGACGGCGAACAGCGCCGACCCGTTGTGCTCCAGGTACTCGCTGAGCGCGTCGGAGCGGGCGAGCCGGCGCTGCATCGGCACGTACTGGCGCTGCGGGTCCCGCACGAAGGCCACGAAGAACAGGCCCGCGTCGAGGTGCCCGCGGCCGTCGGAGCCGTCGACGAAGTTGTAGCCGCGCCGCAGGATCCGCACCCCGCCGTTCTCCTGCTCGGAGGCGAGCCGGATGTGGCTGTCGTCGGGGATCAGCGGGCCCGACGGCCCGGTCGCGGCGAGGTCGGCGACGTCGAACTCCGCGGTCCCCGACAGCGGTGCGCCCTCGCCCTTGTCGCGGCCGATGATCTGCTGCTGCTCGTCGAGGTTGGAGCGGTCCCAGGTCTCGATGTGCATCCGGATCCGGCGCGCGACCAGGTAGGAGCCGCCGCGCAGCCACTCCGGGCCCTCGTCGCCGACCCAGACGTGGCGCTCCAGCAGGTCCGGTTCCTCGGCCTTGAGGTTGTTGGTGCCGTCCTTGAACCCGAACAGGTTGCGCGGGGTGGCCTGCCCGGTCGAGGTCGACGACGTCCGCCCGAAACCCAGCTGCGACCAGCGCACCTCGGTGACGCCGAAGCCGTCGCGGACCAGGTTGCGCACCGCGTGCACGGCGACCTGCGGGTCGTCGGCGCACGCCTGGATGCACAGGTCCCCGCCGGAGCGCGCCGGGTCCAGCCGGTCGCCCTGGAAGCGCGGCAGCGGCGCGAGACCGGCCGGGCGGCGGTCGGCGAGGCCGAGCTTGTCGAAGAACCCGGGCCCGACCCCGAACGTCAGCGTCAGCGACGACGGCGGCAGCCCGAGGGCCTCGCCGGTGTCGGCCGGGGCGACGTAGCGGTTGGCCGGGAGCGCGCCGCCCTCGGCGGTCTCCCGCCCGGCCGTCATGCGCTCGGCGGCCGCGGTCCACCGGGCCAGCAGGTCCCGCACGGCCGCGCGGTCGGTGCTGGTCAGGTCGAGGGCGACGAAGTGCAGCCGGTCCTGCGCGGGCGTCACGATCCCGCCCTGGTGGGTGCCGCGGAACGGGACGACGCCGTCGGCCGTGGCACCGGCGGTGCCGGACAGTCCGTACCCGGCGACGGCGCCGGCCCCGGCGAGCGCCACCCCGGCGCCCGCGGTGCCGAACAGCCGTCGCCGCGACAGGTGCAGCGGGCTCATGCGGTGACGGCGCCCGCGACCCGGCTGACCGGCTCGGACAGGGCGTCGACGGCGGCGGTCATCTTCTTGGTGTCGGCCGGGGTCAGCTCGGTGTAGAGCCGGTAGCCGTCGCCGTCGCGGTAGCTCTGCAGGAGCTTCTCGACGGCCTCGAAGCGCTCGTCGAGCAGCGGCCCGAGGGTCGGGTCCTTCTCGTCGACGGTCGGCCGGAGCGCGGCCACCGCGGCGCGGGAGCCCTCGACGTTCGCGGCGAAGTCCCACAGGTCGGTGTGGGAGTAGCGGTCCTCCTCGCCGGTGATCTTGCCGGTGGCGACCTCGTCGAGCAGCTCCTTCGCGCCGTTCGCGAGCTGGACCGGGGTGAGCTCCACGGTCTTCGTCCGGTTCGCCAGGTCGGTGATGTCGGCCATCAGGCGGTCGGCGACGGCCGCGGAGTCGGACTGCAGACCGGTGGTCCACAGGTCCTTCTCCAGCCGGTGGTAGCCGGTGAACCCGACGCCGGGGTCGCGCTCGTCGTCCTCCCGGCCGTCGATCCGGGGATCGATGTCGCCGAAGGACTCCGCGACGGGCTCGATGCGCTCCCAGTAGGTGCGCGAGACGGGGTAGAGCTCCTTAGCCTTCGCGACGTCCTCGGCCTTGACCGCGTCGACGAACTGGCGGGTCGTCGGTACGAGCGCGTCGACCTGCGAGGCGACGTAGCGGGTGTAGCCGGCGGTGGCCGCGGCGAGCTGGGCGTCGGTGTCGGTGGCCTTCTGCGCGGACCCGGTGACGGTGAACGGGGCGCGGATGCCATCGCCGGACATGCCCGGCT
This sequence comes from Pseudonocardia spirodelae, assembly GCF_037727765.1. Taxonomy (NCBI): domain Bacteria; kingdom Bacillati; phylum Actinomycetota; class Actinomycetes; order Pseudonocardiales; family Pseudonocardiaceae; genus Pseudonocardia; species Pseudonocardia spirodelae. The sequence goes on from NZ_JBBJUP010000012.1 coordinate 70,318, forward strand.
TGCACGCGGTGGTGTAGGCGCCCCCGTCGGGGACCTCGACGATCAGGTCGCGGGACAGCCCGGGGCCGACGTTCTCGACCTCGCCCATGATCCGGTCGCCCGCGGCGTAGAGGTAGAACTCGGTGACCTTGGTGCCGGCGTTGGTGATCCGGAAGGTCAGGTTGCCGGCCGGGGCCTCGGTCGCGGAGACCTCGCAGGCGGTGTCCGTGGCGTTCACGGTGATCGGGCCGGCGTCGCCCGCGCCCCCGCCCGCCGGTGCGGTGGAGGTGCAGCCGGCGAGCAGGCCGGCGGCGACGGTCAGGGACGCGAGGCCGGCGGCCGTGCGCGTGACGGGGGACATCGTTCTCCTAGGTGCGGCGGCGCGGGTGCGCCGGGTCATGACGTGGCGCCGGCGCCGGCGGGGGTGCGGCGGCGGGCCGGGCGCAGGAACAGGGTGAGGACCACGGCGACGTAGGCGACCCACACGGCCGCCTCGAGCACCGTCGTGACCGGGGAGAAGTTGAAGATCCCCTTGAGCAGGGTGCCGTACCAGGAGTCGGCGGGGACGGCCCCGCTGACGTCGAAGGCGACGGTGGTCAGGCCGGGCAGGATCCCGGCCTCCTGCAGGTCGTGGACGCCGTAGGCGAGGATCCCGGCGGCGACGAAGATCAGCAGGAAGCCGGTGACGGTGAAGAACCGCCCCAGGTCGATCTTCAGCGCGCCGCGGTAGATCGCGTACGCGAGCGCGACGGCGATCGCGATCCCGACGAGGAACCCGACCAGCGGCCCGGCGGTCTCGCCCGCGGCCTGGGCGGCGGCGAAGAAGAACACCGCGGTCTCCAGGCCTTCGCGCCCGACGGCGAGCGCGGCCATGACGACGACGGCCCACGGCCCCATCGCCACGGCGCGGTCCAGCGCGCCCTCCAGCTCGCGCGACAGCGTGCGGCCGTGCGAGCGCATCCAGAAGATCATCCACGTGACGAAGCCGACCGCGATGATCGACAGCGACCCGCCGAGTGCCTCCTGGGCCTCGAAGGTCAGGGCCTGCTGGGTCAGCGTCAGCCCGAGCGTGACCCCGATGCTGACGGCGACGGCGAGCGCGACGCCCGCCCACACCCGCGGAAGCTCCGAGCGTCGTCCGGTGCGGACCAGGAAGGCCACCAGGATGGCCACGACCAGTGCGGCCTCGAGTCCTTCGCGCAGCCCGATGAGCGCGTTCCCCAGCATGCGTCCTCCCACGGCGGCCAGCGCCAGGTGAGGGTGCGCTGCCGGGCGGGAAGGCTAACCTCACCCGGACGGAGGGGGGAAGTGTCGCGCCGGGAACATCCCCGGATGTCCGTTGTGGCAGGTCAGGGACGGTCGGGTGACAGCGCGATCCGCGCCCGTACCTCGCCGAGCGCCTCCTGGTACTCCGGGCGCGGGTCCATCGCCGAGGCCATCTTCAGCTGCGTCTCGGCCTCGCCGAGGCGGCCCTGCCGCTGCAGGGTCTTGCCCAGCGCGAAGCGCGCGTAGTGGTCGGCGGGATCGATCTCGATGACCCGGCCGAACGCGGACTCCGCCTTGCGCAGCTGCGCGGAATCGAGGTAGGCGCGGCCGGCGAGCAGGTGCACCGAGGCGTCGCCGGGGTCGTCCGGGTCGCCGGCGTCGAGCACCGGCCGCAGCGCGTCGAGCGCCTCCAGCGGGCGGTGCCGGGAGAGCAGCCGGTCGGCGCGGCGGAACGCGGCGACCGGGTCCGGGAGGTTCGCGCGAGGACTGCTCATGGTCACACTCACGTTAGGTGTGATCCAGGCGGGAAGCGAGGTCTTGACAGCGGCCGCCGGGCGGGCAGGGTGACGCAAGCGTCGTCCGCGGAGGGCCTCGGGATGACTACGCTGGCCCACCGGACGACACCCTCGATCAGAACAGGAGTCACGGTGGCGGTCATCGAGCAGGTCGGGGCACGCGAGATCCTCGATTCCCGGGGCAACCCCACGGTGGAGGTCGAGGTCGCGCTGGACGACGGCACGCTGGCGCGTGCCGCGGTCCCATCGGGCGCCTCGACCGGCGAGCACGAGGCCGTCGAGCTGCGTGACGGCGACAAGAGCCGCTACGGCGGCAAGGGCGTCGAGAAGGCCGTCGCGGCCGTCCTCGACGAGATCGGCCCGGAGCTCGTCGGTGTCGAGGCGGTGGACCAGCGCCTGGTCGACCAGCGCCTCGTCGACCTCGACGGGACCCCGGACAAGTCGAAGTTCGGCGCGAACGCGCTGCTCGGCGTGTCCCTGGCCGTCGCGAAGGCCGGGGCGGAGTCCTCGGGCCTGGAGCTGTTCCGCTACGTCGGCGGCTCCAACGCGCACGTCCTGCCGGTGCCGATGATGAACATCCTCAACGGTGGTGCGCACGCCGACACCTCCGTCGACGTGCAGGAGTTCATGGTCGCGCCGATCGGTGCGGAGACCTTCCGCGAGGCGCTGCGCTGGGGCGCGGAGGTCTACCACGCGCTGAAGTCGGAGCTGAAGGACAAGGGTCTGTCGACCGGGCTGGGCGACGAGGGCGGCTTCGCCCCCGACGTCAAGGGCGGCACCCGCGGGGCGCTGGACCTCATCGCGGCCGCCGTGCAGCGGGCCGGCTACACGCTGGGCACCGACGTCGTGCTGGCGCTCGACGTCGCGGCCACCGAGTTCCACGAGGCCGGCAAGTACTCCTTCGAGGGCAAGAAGATCACCGCGGACAAGCTGTCCGAGGTGTGGGCCGAGCTCGTCTCCGCCTACCCGCTGGTGTCCATCGAGGACCCGCTGGACGAGAACGACTGGGACGGCTGGGTCGCCCTGACCGAGTCCATCGGCGACAAGGTGCAGCTGGTCGGCGACGACCTGTTCGTCACCAACCCCGAGCGTCTCGAGGACGGCATCGCCCGCGGAGCCGCGAACGCGCTGCTGGTCAAGGTCAACCAGATCGGCACGCTGTCGGAGACACTCGACGCGGTGACGATGGCGCACAACGCGGGCTACCGCTGCATGATGAGCCACCGTTCCGGGGAGACCGAGGACGTCACCATCGCGGACCTGGCCGTCGCGACCGGCTGCGGCCAGATCAAGACCGGCGCCCCGGCCCGGTCCGAGCGGGTGGCGAAGTACAACCAGCTGCTGCGGATCGAGGAGCTGCTCGGCGACGCGGCCCGCTACAACGGCGAGCTGGCGTTCCCGCGCTACCAGGTGCCCGGCCAGAGCTGACGCTCCACGGCCGTTCGCCCGAACGGGGCGGGTGCCGCGCCGAACCGTCTGCGGACGGTCCGGCGCGGCACCCCCGCTCGCGCCCGATCGGGCGGCATGCTGGACGGGTCGCCACGCAGCGGCACCGCGGCAGCGCACGAGACATCGGACGGGAGGGCGCATGGCGGAACGTCGGGGACGGGGGCGTGACACCCGCGCCCGCACGTCCGGCGGCCGTGCCCGGGCCGCGGCCAAGCCGCGCACGCCGACCGCCCGCTCCGCACGGGCCCCCGCGTCGTCGTCGGGGGGCGGGGCCGCGCGCTCGCGCCCGTCCGGGCCGCAGGCCGCCCGGCCGCGGCTGACCCGGGCCCGGTCGCGGGCCGGCGAGGTCGTCGCCCGCACCACCGGCCTGCTGGGGCTGTCCTCGACCAAGCGCGCCGCGATCCTCGCGATCGTGGTGTGCGCGCTCGCGCTGACCGTGGCCGTCCCACTGCACAACTTCGTGGCCCAGCGCCAGGAGCTGGCCGCCGTCTCGGAGGACCAGCAGACGCTGGAGGCCGACGTCGCACGGCTCTCGGCCGACCGCGCCCGGCTCTCCGACCCGGCCGAGGTGGAGGCGCAGGCCCGCACCCGGCTCGGGATGGTGCAGCCGGGGGAGACGCCCTACGTCGTCCAGTTCCCCGCGCCGCCGGCACCCGTGGTCGAGGACGGCCAGGCCGAGCCCGGCGTCCCGTGGTTCCACACCCTGTGGAACGACGTCACGGGCGAACCGCGACGATGAGGGTGTGAGCACGCCGCACCGCCCGCCCGGCCTGGAGGCCGGGCCCGTCGCGCAGACCGACCTCGACGCCGTCGCCGCCCAGCTCGGCCGCGCCCCGCGCGGTGTCCTGGCCGTCGCGCACCGCTGCCCCTGCGGGCACCCGTCGGTCGTGCAGACCGCGCCGAGACTTCCCGACGGCACCCCGTTCCCGACGCTCTACTACCTGACCTGCGCCCGGCTGGCGTCCCGGATCGGGACGCTGGAGGCCGAGGGCCGGATGAAGGAGATGGAGGACCGGCTCGCGACCGACGACGAGCTGGCCGCGTCCTACCGGCGCGCGCACGAGGCCTACCTCGCCGAGCGCGACGCGATCGCGCCGCTGCCGACGCACCCGGACGTCACCGCGGGCGGGATGCCGGACCGCGTGAAGTGCCTGCACGTGCACGTCGCGCACGCGCTCGCCGCCGGCTCCGGGGTGAACCCGTTCGGCGACGAGGCGCTGGCCGAGATCGGCGACTGGTGGGGGACCGGCCCCTGCTGCTGAGCCGCCGTCACCCCTGCGGGGTGGCCCGCTCCAGCAGCACCCCGGCGGAGTCCTTGCCCGGCCGGGTGCCCGCGGTGCGCAGCGGCCCGTCGGTCTCCAGCCGGGTCGCGAGGAACACGTCCGCGACGGCGGCCGGGGCGTACCGCACGACCAGCGAGCCCTGCAGCGCGAGCGCGGCCAGCTCCGCGAGGCGGCGGGCGCGGCGCTCCTCGGGTGCGGTGAGCTCGGCGCGCAGCGCGGTGACGGCGGCGTCGAGCCGCGGGTCGGCGCCGGCGGCGAGGTCGACCTCGGCCAGCAGCGCGTCGACGGCGTGCGGCTCGCGGGCGATGGCCCGCAGCGCGTCGAGCGCGGTGACGTTGCCCGAGCCCTCCCAGATCGAGTTCAGCGGGGCCTCGCGGTAGAGCCGCGGCAGGTCGGACTCCTCGACGTAGCCGTTGCCGCCCAGGCACTCCAGCGCCTCGGCGACGACGGTCGAGGTCCGCTTGCACACCAGGTACTTCGACACCGGCAGGGCCAGGCGCAGCAGCGCCGTCTCGCCCCGGTCGACGGCACCGGCCAGGCGCAGCGCGAGGATCGTGGCCGCCTCGGTCTCCGCGGCGAGCTCGGCCAGTACCTCGCGCATCAGCGGCGCGTCGGCCAGCCGGGTGCCGAAGGCCGAGCGGTGCGCGACGTGGTGGGCGGCCTCGGTCACCGCGGCCCGCGCGGTCGCGGCCGAGCCGAGCACGCAGTCCAGCCGGGTCATCGACACCATCTCGATGATCGTGCGGACGCCGCGCCCCTCCTCGCCGACGCGCCGGCCGACGGCGCCCGCGTACTCGATCTCCGACGAGGCGTTGGACCGGTTGCCGAGCTTGTCCTTGAGCCGCTGCAGCCGGATCGCGTTGCGCGTGCCGTCGGGCAGCACCCGGGGCAGGACCAGGCAGGTCAGCCCGCCCGGGGCCTGGGCGAGGGTGAGGAACAGGTCGTTCATCGGGGCGCTGGTGAACCACTTGTGCCCGGTGAGCCGGTAGCTGCCGTCGGGCTGCGGGGTGGCGACGGTGGTGCCCGCGCGGACGTCGGATCCGCCCTGCTTCTCGGTCATCGACATGCCCGCGAGGAGCCCGGGCTTGCCGGCCGGGACGCCCAGCCCGGGCGCGTAGGTGCGGGCGGTGAGGCCGGGCTCGTACGCCGCGGCCAGCTCGGGGGCGTGCCGCAGCGCGGGCACGGACGCGTAGGTCATCGAGATCGGGCACAGGTGACCCTGCTCGACCTGCGAGGTCAGGTAGAAGCCCGCGGCGCGGGTGACGTGCGCCCCGGTCCCGGGTGCCGCCGCCCACGGCGCGGCCGCGAGCCCGTGCTCGACGCTGGTGCGCATCAGCGCGTGCCAGGACGGGTGGAACGCGACCTCGTCGACGCGGTGCCCGGTGCGGTCGTGGGTGCGCAGCTCCGGCTCGCAGGCGTTCGCGGCCCGGGCGTGCTCGCGGTGCTCCGCGGTCCCGACGGCGGCGGCGACGGCCTCCAGCGCCCGCCGGTCCCCGCCCTCCCGCACCACCGCCTCGACGACGGCCGGGTCCGCCCCCAGCAGGTCGCCGTCGGCGCGGGGCGGGACCTGGTTGGTCACCTGGTGCGTCCCGAGGTCGGACACCGGTGCGGGCGGGTGCGTCGTCGTCACTACCCGAGGGTAACTTGGCGCGGCGCCCGCGATCCACGGTTCCGCGTACGGTGATCTCCGACGCCCGTCCCCCTGGAGGTGCCGATGTCGCGGGTCGCCGCCATCGACTGTGGAACCAACTCGATCCGGCTGCTCGTCGCCGACGTCACCGAGTCCTTCGACGGACACAAGGACCTGCGCGACCTGCACCGCGAGATGCGCATCGTGCGCCTCGGCAAGGGGGTCGACGCGACCGGCCGGCTCGACCCGGAGGCGCTGGAGCGCACCCGGGTGGCGCTGGCCGACTACGCCGTCGCCGCGCGCCGCAAGGGCGCCGAGCGGGTCCGGATGGTCGCGACGTCGGCGACCCGTGACGCGTCGAACCGCGAGGACTTCTTCGCGATGGTCCGCGACACCCTCGGTGTCGACGCGGAGGTCATCACCGGCGACGAGGAGGCCCAGCTGTCGTTCGTCGGCGCGGTCGGCGACCTCGATCCCGACGACGGCCCGTTCGTGGTCACCGATGTCGGCGGCGGGTCCACCGAGGTCGTGGTGGGGGAGCTGCGCGACGGCGTCGCGGAGGTGACCGCGGCGAAGTCGGTCGACATGGGCTCGGTGCGGCTCACCGAGCGGTGCCTGCACTCCGACCCGCCCACCCCGGCCGAGATCGACGCCGCGCGGGCTGTGGCCGCCGAGGTGCTGGCCGAGGCGTTCGCCTCGGTGCCGCTGCAGAGCGCGCGGACCTGGGTCGGCGTCGCCGGCACGATCACGACGCTGTCCGGGATCGCCCAGGAGCTGCCCGCCTACGACCGCGACATGGTGCACAACTCGACGCTGACCCGCGACGAGCTGCACCGCGTCGCGGACCTGCTGATCCACTCCTCGCGCGCGGAGCGGGAGAAGCACGGGTCGCTGCACCCGGGCCGGGTCGACGTCATCGGCGCCGGCTCGCTGGTCGTGCAGGCGCTCGCCGACGAGCTGCACGCCCGCGCCGGCATCGAGAAGGTGGTCGTGTCCGAGCACGACATCCTGGACGGCATCGCGCGCTCGATCGCATGAACCTGGCGGCCCTGGACCAGCGCGTCAGCGAGTGCCGCGCCTGCCCGCGGCTGGTCGAGTGGCGCGAGCGGGTCGCCGTGGAGAAGCGCGCCGCGTTCCGCGACCAGACCTACTGGGGACGACCGGTGCCCGGCTTCGGCCCCGCCGACGCGGCGATGCTGATCGTCGGGCTGGCCCCGGCCGCGCACGGCGCGAACCGCACCGGGCGGATGTTCACCGGCGACCGCAGCGGCGACGTGCTCTACGCCGCGCTGCACGCCGTCGGCCTCGCGTCGCAGCCGACGGCGTCGCACGTCGGCGACGGCCTCGAGCTGTACGGGGTCCGCATCACCGCGCCGGTCCACTGCGCGCCGCCCGCGAACAAGCCGACCCCCGCCGAGCGCGACACCTGCCGCGGCTGGCTGGAGCAGGAGCTCGACCTGCTCGCGCCGACGGTGCGGTCGGTCATGGTGCTGGGCGGGTTCGGGTGGCAGGCGCTGCTGCCGGTGCTCGCCGGGGCGGGCTGGACGGTGCCGCGCCCGGCCCCGAGGTTCGGCCACGGCGCGACGGTGACGCTGGCACCGGCCCGCGCCGGACGGGAGCCGCTGGCGCTGTTCGGCTGCTACCACGTGAGCCAGCAGAACACCTTCACCGGACGTCTCACGCCGGCGATGGTCGAGCAGGTCCTGGCCGACACCGCGCGCGCCGCCGGATTGTCGCCGAATCGACGATAAACGTCGTTCCCGCAGTTCGGAGGGGGTGTCGTGGGGCCCCTTTGCTCTGCTCACCGGGGCGCAGCACCGCACCCCGGTCCCGTCGCCGACCGGACCGGCGCGGGGCCGTCAGCCCGTGGCGAAGCGGTGCAGCCGCAGTGCGTCCTGCATCGCGGGGACGTGCCCGGCCGCGGACAGCAGCGGTCGCAGCCACACCCGCGGCTCGCGCAGCGAGACCTCGTCGTAGACCGAGACGTCGTCGCGCTCGGTCAGCTCCGGGTGCCGGTGCGCGAACCCGGCCGGGTCCCAGGCCCAGCGGAACTCGGTGCCGACGGCGCGGAAGGTCGGCGTCCACCGGGAGACGCGCACGGTCCACGGGGCGGCGGCGTCGAACGCGAGCGTCGCGTCGGGCGTGCCGGACACGACCCGGTCCACGATGCCGTGCACGGTCTCGCCGGGCAGGTACATGAACAGCCCCTCGGCGACGACGAGCGTCGGCCGGTCGGCGTCGAGTGCGGGCCACCCGTCGTCGGCGGTCAGGTCCAGGGGCACCTGCTCGACGGAGTCCGGGAGGTCGTCGCCGTAGACCCGTCGCCGGACGTCGACGACGCCGGGCTGGTCGACGTCGAGCCAGCGGCACGTCGGCGGCACCCCGACCCGCAGCGGCCGGCTGTCCAGGCCGCAGCCGAGGTGCAGGACCTGCCCGTCCGGCGTCGCGGACAGGAACTCGCGGGTCCACCGGTCGAGGATCGCGGCCCGGCAGGCGATCGCGGAGACGTCGCCGGTGAACTGCCAGAGCCCGTGGACGTCGTGGGTGATGCGGTCCCACAGCGGCTCGGCCCAGGGGTCGCCGAGGATCGGACGGCGGGAGCGGGCGTCGACGCGTCGCATGTAGAGCGTCATCAGCAGGGTCGCCGCGGCGCCGCGGAGGTCGACCTTCTCGGTGTTCGGCACGGCACTCCTCACGCGTGGATAGGGTGGCCTGGCGCCCCCGTAGCCCAACGGCAGAGGCAGGCCCCTTAAAAGGGTCCCAGTGTCGGTTCGAGTCCGACCGGGGGCACCCGTTCCGACCGCGACCCTGGTGACGCCCACCGCGGGACACTCGGCTCCGACCGGCCCGGCACCGCTCCGGAGAGCGTGGGCCCTCGGCGTCGCGTCGAGATCCCGAAGACGAGCCGGTCGACCGCGTCGGGGGACGGACCGCCGGACGATCGACCACGACGACCTCGTGACCCGGGCCGCGGCCGACGTACGCCACCGATGAGTCGGCCCGACCTGCCGGCAGCCCGACCGACGAGGAGCCCGTCATGAGCGCACCCGACACCACCCACGCCCGCGACCACACGGTCACCGGCACGCTGGAGAGCAGCAGCGATGCACCGGGCGGCCGGGTGTACGTGCGCACCGACTGGTCGGCGGAGTACGTCGGCACGCGGGCCTCGTCCGGATCCGGGGCACCATCGACGGCCACGCGTTCCGGAGCTCGTTCATGGCGCTCGGCGACGGGACGCACACGCTGCCCGTGACCGCAGAGTTGCGGAAGGCGATCGGCAGAGAGGCAGGCGATACCGTCACCGTCCACCTCGTCGAGCGGGTGGCCCGCAGCCCGCTCGCCCGGCCGCAGCCCTAGGGTCGGGCGATGGGCAGGTCACCGGTGCAGCGCGTCGTCCGGTCGCTCGCCCGCGCCCCGATCCCCGTCTTCACCGCCGGCTACGGCGTCGTGTTCGGCCACCGCGTCCTCATGGTCGAGCACGTCGGCCGGCGCACCGGACGTCCCCGCCACGTCGTGCTGGAGGTCGTCCGCCGCCTCCCCGACGGACGCGTGCTCGTCCCCGCCGGCCTGGGGCGGACCGCCGACTGGTTCCGCAACGTCGAGAAGAACCCCCGGGTGCGGTTGTGGCTGTCGCGGCAGCGGGGGGTGCCGGCGACGGCGCGCGTGCTCGGCGAGGCCGAGGCGCTGGACCGCTTCGCCGAGTACCGGACGGAGCACCGCTGGACCTGGTCGCTCGTCCGCCGGCTGCTGACCCGCATGCCGGGGCGCGCCGGGCAGCCGGACGAGGCGCTCTTCCGGTCGATCCCGCTGGTGGAGCTGACCCCCGACGGCTGAGGTCGCCGCCGTCGCGTCCGGTCCGGTCAGTCCGCCGGCGCGGTGCGGCGCAGGGCGTCGTCGAGGTCGCTCATGAGCCGGGCGACCCGGCTGCGGCCCTGCGGGGCCCGCGGGTAGCGCACGAGGACGGCGACGAGGTCCGGTCCCGCCCGCAGCCGCGCCCGCTCCAGGGCCGCGTCGCCGGTCTCCGGACCGCCGCCGTCGGCGAGCTCGACGGCGTACGCGGCGTGCGCGGCGGCGCGCAGGACGTGCCCGACCTGGGTGGCGCGCGCCAGCGGGTGCAGGTACGCCGAGGCGGCCGCGTCCGCCGCGGCCAGCGCCGCGTGCCGGGCGGGTCCCGACGGCGCCGCCCGTCCGGCCCGGGCCGCCCCGACCGCCGTCACCCGCTGGCGCCGGGAGCGCTCGGCGCCGCCGGCGAAGTCCAGCGCGGCGTCCAGGGCGGCGCGGGGGCGGTCGTCGCCGGGCACGTCGAACAGCGGCAGGACCCCGGCGGCGCACCCCGCGGCGAACCGCGTCACCACCCGGATGTCGGCCATGGTCAGCGCGACGTCGCCCGGCCCGATGCATGCCACCGCCCCAGTGTCCCCGGTGGGCTGGGCAGGGCGGCGCCCGTGCGCCACGATGGCCCGGTGCCGGCGAAGGTGGACCTCAAGCGGGAGCTGCCCTGCTACTCCGCGCGCCGCGACACCCCCGAACTCGTCGACGTCCCCGACCTGCGCTATCTCATGATCGACGGCCACGGCGACCCCAACACCGCCGCCTACGCCGACGCGCTCGCCGCGCTCTACCCGGTCGCCTACGCGGCCAAGTTCGCGAGCAGCCGCGAGCTGGGCCGTGACCACGTCGTCATGCCGCTGGAAGGGCTCTGGTGGGCCGAGGACATGGACGCCTTCACCCGCGACCGGGACAAGTCCCGCTGGTCCTGGACCCTGATGATCATGGTGCCGGACTGGGTGCCGGGGGAGATGCTCGACGCCGCCGTCGCGCGGGTCCGGACCACGCGGGCGCCGGCGCGGATCGGCGACGTCCGCCACGAGACGCTCGCCGAGGGCCGCTGCGTGCAGGCCCTGCACGTCGGCCCCTACGACGACGAGGGCCCGCTGCTGGAGCGCATCCACACCGGGTTCGTGCCGTCCCACGGGCTGCGGATGACTGGGCGCCACCACGAGATCTACCTGAGCGACCCGCGCCGCGCCGCCCCGGAGAAGCTGCGGACGATCCTGCGCCAGCCCGTCACCGACGCCTGACCGGGCCGGCGGAGCGGGGGGCCGCGGGCGCGAGACGGTCCAGCATCGCGGTCAGCGTGCGCCGGGCGCGGTCGACGGGGGCCCCGTGCAGGGCGACCTCGTCGCTGAGGCCCGCGGTGAGGGCGAGCAGCGCGTGGGCGTCGGTGTCGGGGTCGGACGACCCGGCGACGGCGACGACCCGCACGGCCAGCGCGCGGATCTCCTCGTCGCCGTCGGTGAGCACGGCGCGTGCCCGCTCGTCGGGGTCGCGGGTGGCGAACGCGGCGTGGATCCGCAGGGCGTCGCGGGTCTCCGGGTGCCCGCCGAGCAGCTCGTCGAGGACGGTCGCGAGCACGTCCCGCTCGTCCCCGCCGGTGGCGCCCACCCGCTGCTCGATGCGGGCCTCCATCCGCTCGTGCGAGCGGGTCAGGGCGTGCAGCAGCAGCGCGTCCTTCGTCGCGAAGTAGTGCTGGACGCGGCCCATCGAGATGCCGGCCTCGGCGGCGACCGCCCGCAGTGAGACGGCCTCGGTGCCGGACCGTGCGACCAGGCGCAGCACCGCGTCCGCGATCTCGCAGCGGCGTGCGTGGTGGTCGACGGAGCGGGGCACGGCCCGACTGTAGCAATGCGATCGCATTGACACGGCCGGCGGGCGTCTGTTGCAATGCGACTGCATCGCAACGAGCGGAGGTGGGGACCGTGAAGGGACTGCAGAGCGTCGTCGGCCTGATCGGCGTGACCCTCGGGGTGATCCCGCTGGTCGTGTACGTCGTGACCGGCGGGGCCGGGTCGTGGGGACACGTCGCGGACGCGCTGCCGGGGCCGGTGTGGCTCTACCCGGCGGCGGTGACCGTCGTCGCCGCGATGGCCCTCGTGGTGATCGACCGGCGGGAGCGGGTGCGCGGCTGACTCAGCCGCGCAGCGGCGAGCCGTAGCGGAGCAGGTTGCCGTCCGGGTCGAGGTGAGCGCCCTCGCGCAGGCCGTAGGGGGTGTCGACCGGCGGCACGTCCCGCCCGCCCGGAACCGGCGACCAGCGCGCGTGCAGGACGTCGGCGTCCTCGACGTGCAGGTAGGCGCATCCCGCCGTCCGTGCCGGGTCGTGCCCGGGCAGCACCGAGACGTGCAGCTCGACGCCGTCGAGCCGGGCGAAGCCGTAGCCGTCGTCGTAGCACTCGACGGTGAACCCGAGCGCCCGGTAGTGGTCGAGCCAGCGGGTCAGGTCGGCGGTGGCGAGGACCGGGGCGACCGAACGCAGCGTCGACATCCGCGAAGTCTGCCCGCACCCCCGGTGCCGTGACCACCGGAGAGCGGGGTCAGCGGCCCGCGGCGCCACCGGCCCCCGCCCCGCGCAGCACCCGCAGCTGCCCGAGCTCGGCGACGTTCTTCGTCAGCTCGACGTGCGCCCAGCCGACCAGGTCGGCGACCGTGCGCCCCTCCGGCCAGGGGAACGCGACCGGACGGTGCGGGTCGGCCCGCTCCAGCTCCGCCCGCCACACCGCCGCCCGCTCCCGCAGCGCCGCGGCGACGGCCGCCGCCGACCCCGGGTACGGGGACGCGGCCGGGTGCGCGCGCCCGGCGAGCTCCGCCGACGCCGTGCCCCACCACCACAGCAGGTGCCAGGCGACCCAGGCCGCCGTCGGGGCCGGGACCGGGTCGGGCTCGACGCCGTCGGCGGGGAAGTCGGGCTCCCAGCCCTCCGCCGTGCGGTGCACGGTCCAGTGCAGCGGTGCGGGCACCCAGCTCAGCTCGTCGTCGGTGAGCCGGTCGAGGTGGTGGTCGCACAGCGCCCGGACGACGTCGAACTGGGCGCACCAGGCGGCGTCGAGGCTCACCGGCGCTCCAGCAGCACGTCGACCATGGTCCGCAGGTGTGCGCCGTGGCCGGGCGCCTCGTCGTAGGTGCCGGGGGCCAGCACGGCCTCGGCGATCAGGTGCAGCGCCTTGAGCCGCGAGCACCGGCGCAGCACGTCGGGGTCGGGACGATGGTGCGCCGCGACGACGTCGGTGCCGCTCCAGCGGTCGAGCCAGTGCAGCGGCACGAGGTCCCACTCCGCGGGGCCGGAGCAGGCGTCGCCGAAACCGGTCCAGAGCAGCCGGCCGGCCGCGGGCACGAGCCGGGCGGGGTGCGGGTCGCCGTGCAGCGGCACCGTCGCGACACCCGGTGCCGCGGCGAACTCCAGCAGCCCGGCGGCCTGCTCGCGCACGGCGTCGGCGTCGCCGTCGCCGAGCAGGTGGGCGACACCGGACAACCCGGCGAGCCCGCGCGGCACGTCGTGCCGGGCCGGGCCGAGCAGCGGCAGGTCCGGGCCCTGGCAGGTCAGGGCGGTCGCCAGCTCGGCGAGCGCCGCGGAGGCGTCGGCGGTGGTCGGCTCCCACGATCCGTCGACCGGGACGTCGGTCCAGAAGGAGACCCAGTGGCCGTCGCGCAGGTGCGGGCCGGGCGGCAGCTCGGGGCTGGGCGGCACGACCGGCGCGCCCGCCCGGTGCAGCGCCCCGACCAGCTCGACCTCCCGGGTCAGCTGGGTGCGCACCGCCGGCGGCGCGGCCGAGAGCCGCTGCGGCACGTGCGCCAGCACGGGCGCCGGGTGCAGGCGCACGACGAGCACCGGGCCGTCGTCGAGGACCTCCGCCGCGGTGACGGTGAGCCCGTGCGCCCGGGCGACGGCGACGGCGGCCGCGACCCCGGGGCGTGTCCGGTCCACCTCAGCCGCCGGGTCGTTCCGCCCGCTCGGCGAGCATCCGCGCGGTCGCCTCGCGGACCTCGTCCGGGGCGACCTCCTCGGCGCCGCGCGCGGTCACCGTGACCAGGTTCGGGTAGATCCCGCGGGTGAGGTCGGGCCCGGCGGTGGCGGTGTCGTCGTCGGCGGCGTCCCAGAGGGCGTTCAGGGCGAGCGCGATCGCGCCGGCCCGGTCGGTGCCGGGGTCGTGGCGCTTCTTCAGCGACGCCTCGGCGAACTGCGAGCCCGACCCGATGCCCACGTAGCCGGAGCGGTTGCGCTTGACGCTGCCGGTCGGGTCGTAGGTGACGATCCGGACCGGGTCGGGGTCGCGCGCGTCGTAGCCGACGTAGAGCGGCAGGGCGACGAAGCCCTGCATCGCCGCGCCCAGGTTCTCCCGCACGATGCTCGACAGCCGGCGCACCTTGCCGTCCTGGCTGATCGGCGCGCCCTCGACCTTCTCGTACTGCTCCACCTCGGCGGCGAACATCTTCAGCATCTGCAGGGCGTGGCCGACCGAGCCGGCGAAGCCCGCGGCGGAGGTCTCGTCGAGCACGACGACCTTCACCAGGTCCTTCTGGGCGATGACGTTGCCGGAGGTGGCGCGCCGGTCCCCGGCGAGCAGGACCCCCTCCGCCCAGGTCAGCGCGACGATCGTGGTGCCGTGCGGGGCCCGCAGGTCGGCAGGCACCCCCTGGGCGGGGTCGCGCGGCAGCCGCGACGGCAGCAGGCCCGGGGCGTGCGCGCGCAGCTGCTCGAGGAACGACGGTCCGGTCATGGGGGGCAGCGTGCTCCTTCGCGGGCGCGGGACGGGGAGGCGGTCCCGATCCTTCCCCGGCCGCGCCCCGCGGTCCACCCGGATCCTGCGGCAGACTCGGCGACCGTGAGCGCACGGAGCCGGGCCGAGTCCTTCTGCACCCGTTACGGGCTGGCGGTGCCCGTCCTGGAGGCCCCGATGGCCGGGGCCTGCCCGCCGGAGCTGGCGGCCGCCGTCGCCGCCGCCGGGGGGATGGGCGCGGCGGGCGTCGTCAACGACACCCCGGAGCGGATCGCGGCCTGGGCGGCCCGCTTCCGCGAGCTGGCCGGCGCCGCGCCGTTCCAGCTCAACCTGTGGGTGCCGGACCCGCCCGCCGACGACGACGTGGTCCTGCAGACCGCGTTCCTGGACTCGTTCGGCGGCCGGGCCGCGCCGGCGCCGGGCCCGGGCCCGGCGTTCGACGACCAGCTCGCCGCGGTCCTGGCGGCCCGGCCGACGGCCGTCTCGACGATCATGGGTCTGCCGGCCCCGGCCCAGGTCGACGCGGTGCACGCGGCGGGCTGTGCCTGGTTCGCCACCGTCACCACCCGGGCCGAGGCGGTCGCGGCGCAGCGGGCGGGCGCCGACGCCGTCGTCGTGCAGGGGATGGAGGCGGGCGGGCACCGCGGCACCGCCGACCCGGCCGACGCCGAGGCCGTCTCGGTCGGGCTGCTCGCACTGGTCCCGTGGGTGGCCGACGCCGTGACCGTCCCGGTCGTCGCCGCCGGGGCGATCGGCGACGGCCGGGCGCTGGCCGCCGCGCTGACCCTCGGGGCGAGCGCGGTGCAGGTCGGCACCGCGCTGCTGCGCACCCCCGAGGCCGGGATCGACGACGGCTGGTCCGCCCGCCTCGACGGCCTCGACCCGACCGGCACGACGACCACCCGCGCCTACACCGGCCGGCTGGCCCGCGGGATCGCCTCGGACTACGTCCGTTCCTGGACCGCGCCCGGTGCCCCCGCCCCCGCGCCCTACCCGCACCAGCGACGCCTGGTGGCCCGCTACCGCGCGGGCGAGCCGGGCGCGGTGGACCGGGTGAACCTGTGGGCCGGGCAGGCCGCCGGCCGCGCGCGCACCGAGCCGGCCGCCGGCGTCGTCGCCCGGCTGTGGGACGAGGCCCGCACGCTGCTGCCCTGAGCGGGGCTCAGCCCGGCCCGACCATGTCGTCGAACTCGCCCTTGCGGGCCCCGTCGACGAAGGCCGAGATCTCCGCCGGGGTGTAGACGAGCACCGGGCCGTCCGGGTCCCGGGCGTTGCGGACGGCGACCTGGCCGTCGTCGAGGACGGCGAACTCCACGCTGTCCCCGCCCTGCGCCCCGGACGGGCGGCGCCAGGTCACCGGGCCGAGGTCGGCCGCGCGGGTTCCGTTCGGGTGGGACATGGGGCCTCCGGAAGGTGTCCGTTGCGTCCGTTCGACTGCGGAGAGTGTCGATCGGGTGTGCATCCGATCTTGCATCCGCACGTGTCTTCCGTGACGATGACAGCACCGACACGTTGAGGGAGTCCGAGAATGCGCCGGTCGACGCACCGAACCGCCTCCGTGTGGTCGGCGTCGTGACGGCCGGGCGGACGAACGACGCCGACCAGCCCGACGTCCTCACGTTGACGTCGGTGATCGACGGTCGTGCACACAAGGTGACCGACTCGGAACTCTGCGCACCGCACTCGGTCCGCACCGGGCGCTACACCGCGCTGTGCGGGCACCTCGTGTCGCCCGCCCCGCTCGTGGAGGCCGACGGCGTGCCGTGCGCGCGGTGCGTGCAGCTGGACCCCACACCCGTCGCGCCGGCGCCGCGGCGCCCCGCGCGGCGGCGCGGCTGGGGTCTGCGGCGGCTGCTGCCGGTCTGACCGGCCGGACGGCCGGCGCCCCGCCACCCGGCCGGCCGGGTGGCGGTCAGCGCGCGAGCTGGTCCGGGTCGGCGGGCTCGCGGTGGCGCAGCGGCCCGCGGGTGCGCCGCTGCAGGAACCGGCGGCCGCGCCGGGAGAGCCTGCTGAACGTGTTCGGTCCGCGACGGCGCTCGACGGCGTCGCCGATCCTCCCCAGCAGCCAGGCCAGCAGCGGGGCGCCGACCGCGAGCAGCAGCCACATGCGCAGGTGCCGGGACAGCAGGACCCACATGACGTGTCCGTCCTCTCGTCGGGCCGGCCCCGGACGGACCCGGAGCCGATCGCGACGACACTAGTGCGGCCGCCGGCCGGCCGCGCCCCGTGACCGCTGCGGGCCGCGATCGTTGTACGACGCGAGGGCGGATCCGGCGGCCCCCGGCCGGACGCCCGCGTCCGAGGAGGTACACCCGTGTTCGCTCCGGGTCACGGCGGCGTGGTCGTCCTCGCCGCCGCGCTGCTGCTCGTCGTCGTCGCCGTCCTGGCCCGCCCCGCGGGTCGCCGCGCGGCCGCCGCGGCGCTCGGGTCGGTCGGGCGCTGGCCCGCGCTGATCCGCGCCGAGATGCGGGGCGACGCGCCGCTGTCCTCGGCCCGCGCGGCCGACCCCGTCGACGACCGGCGCTTCGACACCACCCCGGAGATGCCGGCCGTGCGCGACGAGCCGCTGCCGCCGACCTCGGCGTTCCCGCAGGTGGGACGCCCGCGCGGGTGATCCCGACCCGCCCGGGAGGGCGGGTCTGTCGCCGGATGTCCCGCACGCGGTAAATTTTCTTTTACCAGCGGGAACCCCCGGTGACCCCTCGGCGTTGCACCCTTGTGAGGGCTCGCCACGGGCGGGCCCCGCACACGTCCGTCGAGGAGGATCCAGGTGCGCTCCACGAGCAACCCGGCGTTCCGCAACCTGCCCACACAGCAGCAGGGCGGCTACGCCACGTTCGACCGCTCGGGTGGCGGGATGATGGGCGGGGGCGCCGCCATGGCCGGCTCCCACTCGTCCTACGTCGACCCGAACCAGGCCACGCAGGACACCGGCCGGCCGATCACGGTCGACGACATCGTCCAGAAGACCGCGATCAGCGGCGGCCTCGCGCTCGTCGCCGGGTTCCTGACCGCGATGTCGGGGCTCTACATCCTGGCGCTGCCGGCGTTCGTCGTCGGCCTGGTCGTCTCGCTGATCGTCATCTTCAAGCAGAAGCCCAGCGCCCCGCTGACGCTGACGTACTCGATCGCGATGGGTGTCGCCCTCGGCGGCATCACCGGCCCGATCAACCAGCTCTACCCGGGCATCGCGTTCCAGGCGCTCATCGGCACCGCCGGTGTGTTCTTCGGGATGCTGGTCGTCTACAAGACCGGCGCCGTCCGCGTCACGCCGCGGTTCACCAAGTGGCTGATGGGCGCGATGATCGGTGTCGTCGTCCTGATGCTGGCCAACCTGGTCGCGAGCTTCTTCACCGCGGGCGGCTTCGGCCTCCGCGACGGCGGCCCGCTGGCCATCCTGTTCAGCGTCGTCGTGATCGGGGTGGCGGCCTTCAGCCTGCTGCTCGACTTCGACGCCGCGGACAACGCGGTCAAGGCCGGCGTCCCGGCGAAGTACTCCTGGTACATCGCCTTCGGCCTCATGACCACGCTGGTCTGGCTCTACATCGAGATCCTGCGCCTGCTGAGCTACCTGCGCCAGGACTGACCGGGAACGCACGACCCGGCCCGCGAGGGCCGGGTGCGGCCGGAATCGCCCCCTCCGGTCGCGCGCGCCGCGGACACCGCCGGTGTCCGCGGCGTCGTCGTGCCCGGGGCCGGGACCTCGGTCCCTGGCCGGGCGCGCGCGGGCGCCGTAGCGTCGTCGTCGTGCCCGGGAACGACCCGGTCGTCACCGGGATCGCCATCCTCCTGGGGATCGCCTTCGGGCCCGCGGTGCTGGTGGGGCTGCTGGTACGGCTGCCGCGCCTGGTGCGGTGGGCGGCCGCGCGCCGCCGCCGCCCGCCGCCGCCGCGCCCGGCCGGTCCGCCGCTGGAGCGTCTGGTCGCCGACCTGCGCCGGCTCGACGCGCAGCGGCGCGGGCCGCTGCCGCCCACCCGGGTGCGGCGCCTCGCGCTGCTCGCCGCCTACGACGACGTCCTGCTCGACGTCTGCCGGGCGGTCGGGGTCGAGGACCCGCCGCTGCGCGCACACGTCGAGGCGGGCGGGGTGCAGGGCGCCCTGGACGCCGAGCGGGACCTCGCGCGGCTGCGCACCGAGGCCGAGATCGAGGCGACCGGCGTCCGGATCGAACCGCCCGGCCACGCCGCCTGACCCCGCCGACGCCGACGGGCCGGCCCGCGGTGCGGACCGGCCGGTCGGAGGTGGTGCGGGGTCAGGAGAGGCGCTCGAGCACCATCGCCATGCCCTGCCCGCCGCCGACGCACATCGTCTCCAGCCCGTAGCGGCCGCCGGTGCTGCGCAGGCCGTTGAGCAGGGTCGTCGTGATCCGGGCGCCGGTCATGCCGAACGGGTGGCCCAGCGCGATCGCGCCGCCGTGCACGTTCAGCTTCTCCTCGTCGATGCCCAGGTCGCGGGCACTGGGGAGGACCTGCGCGGCGAACGCCTCGTTGATCTCGACGAGGTCGATGTCGTCGATGGTCAGGCCGGCGCGGTGCAGCGCCTGCTGCGACGCCTCGACCGGGCCGTAGCCCATGATCTCCGGGGACAGGCCGGTCACGCCGGTGGACACGACCCGGGCCAGCGGGGTGATCCCCAGCTGCTCGGCCTTCGTGTCGGACATGACCACCAGGGCGGCTGCGCCGTCGTTGAGCGGGCACGCGTTGCCCGCGGTGATCCGCCCGTCGGGCCGGAACACCGGCTTGAGCTCGGAGATCTTCTCGTAGGTGGTGCCGGCGCGGGGGCCGTCGTCGGTGGAGACGACGGTGCCGTCCGGCAGCGTCACCGGGGTGATCTCGCGGGCGAAGAAGCCGTCGGCGATGGCCTTCTCGGCGCGGTTCTGCGACCGCACCGCGAAGCGGTCCATGTCCTCGCGGGACACGTCCTTG
This sequence comes from Pseudonocardia spirodelae, assembly GCF_037727765.1. Lineage (NCBI taxonomy): Bacteria > Bacillati > Actinomycetota > Actinomycetes > Pseudonocardiales > Pseudonocardiaceae > Pseudonocardia > Pseudonocardia spirodelae. The sequence goes on from NZ_JBBJUP010000012.1 coordinate 89,922, forward strand.
TACCGGGCCAGGTTCTCCGCGGTCTGTCCCATCGAGATGTAGGCGTCGGGGAGCAGGCTCTGGTCGCGCGGGTCGGTCCAGCTGTCGCCGCCCTTCTCCGCGGTCTCGGCCGTGCGGGCCTCCGCGTCGGCGAACAGCGGGTTGTGCGTGTCCGGCCACGAGTCGGAGGTGCCGCGGGAGAACCGGGACACCGTCTCGACGCCGGCCGAGACGAACACGTCGCCCTCACCGGCCCGGATCGCGTGCAGCGCCATCCGCGTGGTCTGCAGCGACGACGAGCAGTAGCGGGTGACGGTGGTGCCGGGCAGCGAGTCGTAGCCCAGCTGGATCGCGACGATCCGGGCCAGGTTGTTGCCCTGCTCGCCGCCGGGCAGGCCGCAGCCGAGCATCAGGTCGTCGATCTCGGCCGGGTCCAGCGCGGGGACCTGGTCCAGCGCGGCGCGCACCATCTGCACGGTCAGGTCGTCGGGGCGCATCCCGGCCAGGGAGCCCTTGTTCGCGCGGCCGATCGGGGACCGGGCCGCGGCGACGATCACGGCTTCGGGCATGGACGTCCTCCTCCATCGCAGGTACCTCTGCCGCCGACCGTACTCACCGGTAACAGGTGATCGGGAGCCGGAGTGAGGAAATCGTCAGTGGCCCGCGGCATGCTGCGGGCATGACGTCCTGGGGAGACTTCCGGCGGGCCGAGCCCGCGTTCGCCGAGCTGGCCGAGCGGATCCTGCGGCGGGGGATCGCGCTCGTCGTCGCGACGCTGCGGGCCGACGGTTCGCCGCGCGTCTCCGGGATCGAGGTGGTGCTCGACGACGCGGGCCCCGACGTCCAGCTCGCGTTCGGGTCCATGCCGGGGGCCCGCAAGGGCGCCGACCTGCGGCGGGACCCGCGCTTCGCGCTGCACGCCGCCCCCGCCGACCAGTCCGGCGGCGACCTGGGGGACGGCGACCTCAAGATCTCCGGCCGCGCGGTGCTGCAGGGGGCGCTGTCCGGTCCCGTGGCCGGCGACGCGTTCCGGGTGGAGCTGACCGAGGTGGTCTGGACGGGGCTGAACGAGGACCGCAACCGGCTCGTCGTGCGGTGGTGGACCCCCGGAGGTGGGATGCAGCGGACCGAACGGGAGTGAGCGGTGCGAGGATGCGCACATGCGCTACGTCGAGCACGTCGTCGACCTGGTCGGGAACACACCCCTCGTCCGTCTGGGGGCGACGGCGGAGGGCATCGCCCCGCCGGTGCTGGCCAAGGTCGAGTACCTCAACCCGGGCGGGTCGGTGAAGGACCGCATCGCGCTGCGCATGGTCGAGGCCGCGGAGGCCTCGGGCGAGCTGCGGCCGGGCGGCACCATCGTCGAGCCGACGTCGGGCAACACCGGCGTCGGGCTGGCCATGGTCGCCCAGCGCAAGGGCTACCAGTGCGTCTTCGTCTGCCCCGACAAGGTCGGTGAGGACAAGCGCAACGTGCTCAAGGCCTACGGCGCCGAGGTCGTCGTCTGCCCGACGGCGGTCGACCCCGAGCACCCCGACTCCTACTACCAGACCTCCGACCGGCTGGTCCGCGAGATCGACGGCGCCTGGAAGCCCAACCAGTACGCCAACCCGGCCAACCCCGAGTCGCACTACCACTCCACCGGGCCCGAGATCTGGGAGCAGACCGAGGGCCGGATCACCCACTTCGTGGCCGGCATCGGCACCGGCGGCACGATCTCCGGGATCGGCCGCTACCTGAAGGAGAAGTCGGGCGGCTCCGTGACGATCATCGGTGCCGACCCGGAGGGCTCGGTCTACTCCGGCGGCACCGGGCGGCCGTACCTGGTCGAGGGCGTCGGCGAGGACTTCTGGCCGACCACCTACGACCGCGACATCTGCGACGAGATCGTCGCGGTCTCCGACGCGGACTCGTTCGAGATGACCCGTCGCCTGGCCCGGGAGGAGGCGCTGCTCGTCGGCGGCTCCTGCGGGATGGCGACGGTCGCCGCACTGCGGGTCGCCGCGTCGCTGCCCGCCGACGCCGTGGTCGTCGTGCTGCTGCCCGACGGCGGGCGCGGCTACCTCGGCAAGGTCTTCAACGACCGCTGGATGGCCAGCTACGGCTTCCTGCCGCCGTCGGAGGGGGCGACCATCGGCGACGTGCTGCGCCGCAAGGACGGCGCCCTGCCCGCGCTGGTGCACGCGCACCCCAACGAGACCGTCGCCGACGCCGCGCTCTACCTGCGGGAGTTCGGCGTCTCGCAGATGCCGGTGGTCAAGGCCGAGCCGCCCGTGATGGCCGCCGAGGTCGCCGGGTCGGTCAGCGAGCGCGACCTGCTCGACGCGCTGTTCACCGGCCGGGCGAAGCTGTCGGACCGGCTGGAGGACCACATGTCCGCGCCGCTGCCGACGCTCGGCGCGGGGGAGTCGGTGCAGGACGCGATGGAGGCCTTCGCCCGGGCCGACGCGGCGCTCGTGCTGGAGGACGGCAAGCCCGCGGGCGTCGTGACCCGGTCCGACGTGATCGCGTTCCTGGGCGGCAAGGCCTGACCGCCGCCCCGGCCCGGCGCCGGAACCGGGCGGGCGGCGGGCGCGAGTAGCCTCGTCGCCCATGCAGGGCTTCTCCACGCGCGCGATCCACGCCGGCCAGGTTCCGGACCCGATCACCGGTGCGGTCACCACCTCGATCCACACCAGCTCGACCTACGCCCAGGACGGCGTCGGCGGCACCCGCGGCGGGTACGAGTACTCGCGCAGCGCCAACCCGACCCGGACCGTGCTGCAGGACCAGCTCGCCGCCCTGGAGGGCGGCCGGCACGCGCACGCGTTCGGGTCGGGCATGGGTGCCACCGACACGCTGCTGCGCGTCCTGCTGAAGCCGGGCGACCACCTCGTCATCCCGCACGACGCCTACGGCGGCACGTTCCGCCTGGTGGACAAGGTGCTGTCCGGGTTCGGGGTCGAGCACACCCCGGTCGACCTGGCCGACACCGACGCGCTGCGCGCCGCGCTGCGGCCGACGACGCGGGTCGTGTGGTGCGAGACCCCGACCAACCCGCTGCTCGGCATCGCCGACATCGCCGCGCTGGCCGGGGTGGCGCACTCCGCGGGCGCGCGGCTCGTCGTCGACAACACCTTCGCCTCGCCGTACCTGCAGACGCCGCTGGCGCTGGGCGCCGACGTCGTCGTGCACTCGACGACCAAGTACGTGGGCGGGCACTCCGACGTCGTCGGCGGCGCCCTGGTCACCGACGACGACGAGCTGGCCGAGCGGATCGCGTTCACCCAGAACTCGACCGGCTCGGTCCCGGGCCCGTTCGACGCCTGGCTGACCCTGCGCGGGGCCAAGACCCTCGCGGTGCGGATGGAGCGCCACTGCGACAACGCCGAGCGGGTCGCGGAGATGCTCGCCGCGCACCCGGCCGTCTCCTCGGTCCTCTACCCGGGCCTGCCCGGCCACCCCGGGCACGAGGTCGCCGCCAAGCAGATGCGCCGCTTCGGCGGGATGGTGTCCTTCCTGGCCGCCGGTGGCCGCGACGCGGCGCTGCGGATCTGCGCGGGCACCCGGCTGTTCACCCTGGCCGAGTCGCTCGGCGGGGTCGAGTCGCTGATCGAGCACCCGGGCCAGATGACCCACGCCTCCACGGCCGGGTCGACGCTGGAGGTGCCGGACTCGCTGGTGCGCCTGTCGGTGGGCATCGAGGACGCCGACGACCTGCTCGACGACCTGCGCGCGGCCCTCGACACGGTGCGCTGAGCGCTCAGCTGCGGGACTGCTCCGGCGACGGCGCGGGCTGCTGGACGACCGGCGGCGGCGGGACGACCAGGTCGTCCGGGTCGACACAGCCGCCGACCAGCGACCACGTGCCGTCGCCGCGGGCCTCGTAGCGGCCCGGGTCGGCGCAGCCGGCGCCGTGCACGGTCGCGACCGCGAGCGCCGCGAGTCCGGCGGCCAGCAGCAGCGGCGCGGTCGTGCGCAGGCGCGTCATTCGCGTGTCCCTCCCGACACCGGGTGCATCGGCGACGTCACGCCCGGTGAGACACGCGCGAGGTTACCCGGGCCGGTGCGAGACTGCCGGGATGGCCGCCCCACCGGACGCCCCCGTCACCCCGCCGGTCACCGCCGGCGACGTCCTCTCCGCCCGTGAGCTGCTGACCGGCGTCGTGCGCACCACGCCCGTCGCCGGCGCCCGCGCGCTCTCCGACCTCACCGGCTCCCGCGTCGTGCTGAAGTGCGAGAACCTGCAGCGCACCGGATCGTTCAAGATCCGCGGCGCGTACACCCGGATCGCCCGGCTGTGCGACGACGAGCGCGCCGGCGGTGTCGTCGCCGCCTCGGCCGGCAACCACGCCCAGGGCGTCGCGCTCGCCGCGCGGCTGCTCGGCGTGCGCGCCACGGTGTACATGCCCGAGCGCGCGGCGCTGCCGAAGATCGACGCGACCCGCGGCTACGGCGCGGAGGTCGTGCTCTCCGGACGCACCGTCGACGAGGCGGTGCAGGCCGCGATCGCGGCCGCCGAGCGGTCGGGGGCGGTGTTCGTGCATCCCTTCGACCACCCCGACATCATCGCCGGGCAGGGCACCGTCGGCTGCGAGATCCTCGAGCAGGTCCCCGATGCCGCGACCGTGCTGATCGCCGCGGGCGGCGGCGGCCTGCTGGGCGGGACGGCCGCCGTCCTGCGCGCCGCCCGCCCGGACATCCGTGTCGTCGGTGTGCAGGCCGCGGGCGCGGCGGCGTGGCCGTCGTCGCTGGCGGCCGGCGAGCCGCTGCCGGTCGGCGCGATGCGCACGATGGCCGACGGCATCGCCGTCGGACGGCCGGGCGACGTCACGTTCGGCCAGGTGGCGACCCTGATCGACGAGATGGTCACGGTGTCGGAGGACTCGCTGTCCGCCGCGCTCGTGCACTGCCTGGAGCGGGCGAAGCTGGTCGTCGAACCGGCCGGTGCGGCGCCGGTGGCTGCACTGCTGGAGCACCCCCACCGCTGGTCGGGGCCGATCGTCTGCGTGCTGTCCGGCGGCAACGTCGACCCGCTGGTGCTGCTGCAGGTCGTCCGGCACGGCCTGGTCGCGTCGTCGCGCTACCTGACGCTGCACGTGCGGATACCGGACCGGCCGGGCGCGCTGGCGGAGCTGCTGGCCCGGGTCGGCGGGCTCGGCGCGAACGTCACCGACGTCGCGCACTCGCGGATCAGCGGCGCGCTGGCGGTGGGGGAGGTCGACGTGGAGCTCAGCCTGGAGACCCGCGGGCCCGAGCACCGCGACGCGATCGTCGCCGACCTGCGCGCGGCCGGGCACGCCGTCGCGACCACCTGACCCGCACCTCCCGACCCCGCGGACGCGAGCGGGCCCGGCCGATCCGGCCGGGCCCGCTCCGCGAGGTGCGCGTCAGCCGGTGAAGGCCTCCACGGACACGAGCGTGACCTTCATGCTGCCGCCGTCGGGCAGCTGGTACTCGCGGGTGTCGCCGGGCTTGGCGCCGAGCAGCGCCGCGCCGAGCGGGGAGTTCGGGGAGATGACCTGCAGGTCGCCGTGGCTGCCCTCCTCGCGGGAGCCGAGCAGGACCTTCTCGGTCTCGTCGTCGTCCTCGTAGCGGATCTCGAGGACGGTGCCGGGGGTGGCCTCGTCGGCGCTGGAGGGCGCGGTGCCGACCTGGGCGGTGCGCAGCAGCTCCTGCAGCTGGCGGATGCGGGCCTCCTGCTGGCCCTGCTCCTCGCGGGCGGCGTGGTAGCCCCCGTTCTCCTTCAGGTCGCCCTCCTCGCGGCGGGCGTTGATCTCCGCGGCGATGACGGGCCGGTTCTCGATCAACCCGTCCAGCTCACCCTTCAGCCGGTCGTAGGCGTCCTGGGTCAGCCAGGTGGCCTGGGTGTCCGTCACCGTCATCAACTCCTCCAGGAAAACAGGGCGCGGCGCCACCGGGCGCCTGGCGCCCGGCGGGCACACGGGGGTGGCGGCTCCGAGCGGCGCGCCCCGAGTAAGGAAAAACACGACCCGCTGGCGGGCCGTGTGGGTTCCACCTTACCACGAGGCGTGCCGCTCATCGCAGCCTTTCGGTGAACGGGCCGGGGTCCCGCGAAGTTCCCGGAGCCGGGATATTCGCAGGTGACGGGCATCGGGGCCGGTCGGCGACCGGGGTGGCCGCGCGGGCGGCGACCGCCCGTCGCACCCGTCGTCGCGACGGGGAACAGACCGTCCCCGCGACGGCGTTGCCGTTCCCGGAGCCCCGTGCTCGGAACGGTCGCTGTCGGTCCCCTCTGCCAGGATCTCCCCGAGCACGACCTCGCCGCCCGCCGCCGGCACCCCCGGCGCGGGACCCGAGTCCGGTGACCGTGGAGGAACCCGCCCCGATGGCTACGCAAGACACCCCGACCGGCCCGCGCCCGGTGCAGCGTCCGGTCCAGCCGCTCGCGCCCGGCGAGCGGCCCCGGCTGATGACGGTGCACGCCCACCCCGACGACGAGTCGTCCAAGGGCGCCGCCACGACCGCGCGGTACGCCGACGAGGGCCACGACGTCGTGGTCGTCACCTGCACCGGCGGCGAGCGCGGCAGCATCCTGAACCCCGCGATGGACCGGCCCGACGTGCTGGAGAACATGACCGAGGTCCGCAACGCGGAGATGGCGCGCGCCGCCGAGATCCTCGGGGTGCAGCACGTCTGGCTGGGCTTCGTCGACTCCGGCCTGCCCGAGGGCGACCCGAAGCCGCCGCTGCCCGAGGGCTGCTTCGCCCTGGGCGACGTGGAGGAGCAGACCGCCCGGCTCGTCGCGGTGATCCGGGAGTTCCGGCCGCACGTGATCGTCACCTACGACGAGAACGGCGGCTACCCGCACCCCGACCACATCCGCACGCACGTCGTGTCGATGGCGGCGTGGGAGGCCGCCGGCGACCCGGCGCGCTTCCCGGAGGCGGGCGCCCCGTGGCAGCCGCTGAAGCTCTACTACGGCCACGGCTTCTCCCGGGCCCGCCTGGAGGCGTTCCACCGGGCGATCCTCGAGTCCGGCCAGGAGTCGCCCTACACCGAGTGGCTGGAGAACTGGACGAGCGACCGGCCCGACCCGGGCACCCGTGTCACGACGAAGGTGCCCTGCTCGGACTGGTTCTCCCGGCGCGACGACGCCCTGCGCGCGCACGCCACCCAGATCGACCCGAACAGCCGGTTCTTCTTCACCCCGCTCGAGGTGCAGGCCCGCGTCTGGCCCACCGAGGACTACGAGCTGGTGCACTCCCTGGTCGAGACCTCGCTGCCGGAGGACGACCTGTTCGCCGGCATCCCGGTCGACCTCGGCGGTCAGGCGCGCCGCGCCGGGTGAACCGGCCCGGAGCGCGCAGGTAGCCTGGTCACCGGCCGGCCGGCCCCGTCGGGGGCGCGGCCGGTGACCCGGATGGCGGAGTACGGAGGCGCACGGCGGTGCTGGTGGACAACGTGACGGTCGCGGTGAACCGGCTCGCGACGGGTCTGCTCGTCCCGGCGCAGGACACGCCCCCGCCCCCCGGCCAGCTCCCGGAGTGGGGGAACGCGGCGCCCGCGGGGCTGGCCATCGTCCTGCTCCTGCTGCTGGCGACGGTGTTCCTCATCCGGAACATGAGCAAGCGCATCACACGGCTGCCGGAGTCGTTCGACGGCTCCGCGGAGGCCACGCCCGGACCGGCCGCGGAGGACGCCCGCCGCGACCGGCCCTGACCGTCGCGGCCCACCCGGCTCAGCGGAGCAGCACCAGCCAGATCGCGACGTGGTGACACGCCCAGGCCAGCACCGTCGCGGCGTGGAAGAACTCGTGGTACCCGAACGTCGTGGGCCACGGGTCCGGACGGCGCAGCGCGTACATCACCGCGCCCACGGTGTAGAGCGCCCCGCCGGCCAGCAGCAGCACCAGCGCCGCCACCCCGCCCCCGGCGAGCAGCCCGGGCAGGACGAACACCGCGACCCAGCCGAGCGCGACGTAGATCGGCACACCCACCCAGGCGGGCGCCGTCGGCCAGGCGAGCTTGAGCGCGACCCCCGCCAGCGCCCCGCCCCAGACGACGGCCAGCACCCACGTCGCGGTCGCCGCGGGCAGGGCCAGCACCGAGACCGGGGTGTAGGTGCCCGCGATGAACAGGAAGATCATCGAGTGGTCGAGGCGCTTCATCAGGCGCCGGTGGCGGGGGTCGCGCCAGGTCCGCCGGTGGTAGAGCGCGCTGATCCCGAACAGGCCGAACGTGGTGACGGTGTAGACGGCCGTCGCGGCCGCCGCGGCGGCGCCGACCAGGGCCCCCGCCACGCTGATCAGCGCGGCGCAGGCGAACACCGATCCCGCGAGACTCCACAGGTGCAGCCAGCCCCGCATGCGGGGCTTGAGCAGGGCGGGCGGCTCGGTGCTGACCGTGGACACGCTCCGACGTTACGCGGCGCGTCGACGGCGGTCCCGTCCGGCGGACGAACGCCACACCGGACGCGCACGGGACTAGGCTCCGTGCACGTGGCCCTCCGAGACCTGCTCTACACGGTGTACGAGCGCCGGATCCTGCGTCAGCTCGCCGGGGCCGAGCGGCCCCGGCACGTGGCGCTGATCCTCGACGGCAACCGCCGCTGGGCGCGCGAGGCCGGCTTGGACGACCCCGCCGAGGGGCACCGCGCGGGCGGGGCGAAGATCGCCGAGATGCTCGGCTGGTGTTCCGAGGCCGGTGTCGAGGTCGTGACGGTGTTCCTGCTGTCGACCGACAACCTCGACACCCGCTCCCCCGAGGAGCTCAAGGACCTCCTGGAGATCATCGCGGGGGTCGTCGACGACCTGTCGGGTCCGGACACGCCGTGGCGGCTGCGCGTGGTCGGGGCGATGGAGCTGCTCCCGGGCGGTCTGGCCGAGCGGCTGACGGCGGCGGTGGCCCGCACCAGCGACCGCGGCGGGATCCAGCTCAACGTCGCCGTGGGCTACGGCGGCCGTCAGGAGATCGCCGACGCCGTCCGCAAGATGCTGCTGACCCAGGCCGAGGCCGGGCGGACGATCGAGGAGCTCGCGGAGTCGCTCGACGTCGACCACATCGCGGAGCACCTCTACACGTCCGGACAGCCGGACCCGGACCTGGTCATCCGGACCAGCGGGGAGCAGCGGCTGTCGGGGTTCCTGCTGTGGCAGTCCGCCCACTCGGAGTTCTGGTTCTGCGAGGCCTACTGGCCCGAGTTCCGCCGGGTCGATTTCCTGCGCGCGCTGCGCGACTTCGGCGCACGGCACCGACGATTCGGCGGCTGATTTCCGATCGACCGTAACCTCCGGCCGACTCGCTCGTTAATATAGGTCGAAAAGGGAGCAGATCTGCCCCCGGAAACGGGAAAGGCCCCGGGAGCGCACTCCCGGGGCCTTCCGTGCGTCGGTGACGCGGGGTCTTACTTGCCACCGCCGTGGTGGTGGCCACCGGTGGTGTCGATGTCGGTCTTGTCGCCGTTGTCGGCGGCGTTGGTGCAGTCGACCGAGTTGTCGGACTCGACGCCCGACTTGTTGTAGGCCTCGTTGTCCATGAGGCCACCCAGGGCACCCTGGATCAGGCTGTTGCCGTTGAACGCGGTGCCGCAGGCCTGCGGGGACACGTTCACGTTGTTGCCCGACAGGTTGACCAGGCCGGCGCTGTTCTCCTGGGCGACGCCCTCGGAGTCCTCGACGGTGCCGGCCTTCGCCTTGTTGCCGCTGAAGTAGTTCTCGTGCGACTTGGTGTTGCCGCTGTCCTTGATGTGGGTGTCGCCGTGCTCACCCGCGAACGCGAGCGGGCTCAGCGCCACGAGCGACGCGGCGCCGGCCGCGACAACGATTCCAGCCTTCTTCAGCACAGTCCGTCTCCTGTTGAGTCGGAGAGCGCGCCCGACCATGGTGCGCGACTCTCAGTACTTGTCGACGCTCGAACCGGGGAGCCCGCATCGACTGCGGATCAATCTAACGGACGCTTTCCCGCTCGACAATCTGACCCTGCGTAATTCTTCGGCGCGGGCGTCGAACCATTCGTGTACCTGCGGATTCGTCGAGCGACGACGACGAGACATCGGCGTGGCGTGCGGGCGTGTCGGACTGCGGCGGTCGGGTGAACGGTGCTGCGGCCGATCGGACGTGGTGGTGCGCGGGCCCCGGCGGGCCACCGGGGCCTCGCGGGCAGGGCGGCGCCCGGAGCCGGGTGGGTGGGCGGCAGACGTGCGGCCGGGAGACGGCGGCCGGGAGACGGCGGCCGACGCCCGCGCGGCGGCCGTCGCCGGGCGGGGCCCGGCACGGGGCCGGGGTCGTGGCCGCGTGCCGGGAGGCGTCGAGCTCCGTGGCCGGGAACGGCCGATACGTCACGTACCGTCACCATGATGCGGCCGCCCGCGGGTGCACACGTCATCGGCCGCACGAACGGGTGGCGGCCCGGGAAAATGCCCGCCGGGAGTCACCGCGGGGCCGGGCGGCACCCCGGGGGAGTGAATGCTGTGCGGACACGAAAATGCCCCGGGGCGAGTGCCCCGGGGCATTTCCGATGAATCTGGAGGAGATCAGCCGATCGCGTCGCCGGCGCCGGACTCCTGGCCGCAGTTGTCGGACTGGTCGGTGACCGAGTCGCCCGACTTGGCCTTGGCGTCGCCCAGGATGCCGAGGGCACCGGTGACACCGTTGAGGGCCGAGGCGTCCTCGACCGGGACCTGCACGCCCAGCACGTTGACCGGGACGTTGTTGTTGCAGGCCTGGATCGGCACGTTGACGTTGTTGCCGTTCAGGCCGGCGATGAGGCCCTTGGCGTCCTTGTCGATGACGTTCTCGGCGCCGTGGTGGTGCCCACCCTTGTGGCCGTGGTCGTCGCCCTTGTCACCGGCGAAGGCGAGCGGGGACACCGCGAGCAGGGACGCGGCCGAGGCCGCAACCACGATTCCAGCCTTCTTCAGCACAGTTTTCTCCCGTTTAGGTCTCGAGTCCGTCCGAAGCCGGCCTCAGGTATGTCGGTGCGTTGACATGGGGGAGCCCGCACCGACTGCGGACAAAGATAGCGCCGCGATTCGCGCCGTCCAAATCGTGTGACCCTATCGTGGGAATACATCACCGACGGTTCCGATACTCCCTGGATCGGTTGTTCCGCGCGCCGTTTCCGCCCGCGTTCCGGGGTCGATCCGGTGACACAGCGTGGCCGACTACGTCCGAACGGACGCGTCACCGGGCGCCGGTGCCGTCGTTCCGTCCCGGCGCCGCCTACGCTCCGGGGATGGACCTGCTGCGCGCGACGGCGGAACTCGCCTCGCGGGTGGACCGGCTGCGGCCGGGCGTCCTGGACGGGCCGCCGCCGTACCCCGACCTCGCGCGCCGGGCCGCCACCGGCGCCGCACCGGTCCCGGCGCGGCTGGTGGCCGACGCGGAACGGCTGCGCGCGGACCTGGACGGGGCGGGACTGCCGGACGGGCGCCGTCGCCACCTCGACGCGCTGCTCGTCGCGCTGCACTGCCACGCCCGCCTGCTGGCCGGGCAGCGGATCGGCTACGTCGAGCAGGTGCGCGCACTGTTCGGGGTCGCGCCGCGCCGCAGCGATCCCGACGCGCTGCACGAGGCGCACCGCAGGCTCGCCGGCGTCCTGCCGGGGCGCGGGACGACGGCGTCACGGATGGCCGCGTACCGCGAGGCCGACGTCGTCCCCGCCGACCGGCTCGCTGCGGCGGTGACCGCGACCGTGGCGGAGCTGCGCCGCCGTACCCGCCGGGTCCTGGGCCTGCCCGACGGGGAGCACGTCGACGTCGAGCCCGTGGGCGACCGCCCCTGGACGGCGTTCACCCGCTACCGCGGCGGCCTGCGCAGCCACGTGGCGGTGTCGGCGTCGTCGCGGGTGCGGGCCGGGTCGCTGCTGCCGCTGCTCGCCCACGAGACCTATCCCGGTCACCACCTGCAGTACTGCCGGGCCGAGACGGCGTCGTCCCGGTACCCGGAGCTGGCCCTGCGCCTGGTCCACAGCCCGCAGGGGCTCGTCGCGGAGGGCGCGGCCGAGGCCGCCGCCGACGTGGTCCCGGGACCGGGCTGGGGCGTGGTCGCCGAGCGGGTCCTGGCCGGTGCGGGCGTGCGGGTCGACGGCCTCGCGGCGGAGCGGATCGAGCGCGAGCTGGACCTGCTCGGCCGGGTGCGCCTGGACGCCGCGCTGATGCGCCACGTCGACGGCGCCGGTCCCGACGAGGTCCTCACCCACCTGACCCGATGGCTGCTCGTGGACGAGCGGCGGGCGCGCCGGATGCTCGACTTCCTCGACCATCCCCAGTGGCGTACCTACCCGGTCACCTACGCCGAGGGCGGACCGCTCGTGCGGGGGTGGCTCGCGGCGTCCCCGCAGGGCCCCGCGGCGGCGTTCGCGACGCTGCTCGACACGCCCGTCCTGCCCGGCGATCTCGTCACCGACGGTGGCGGCACGCCGGTCCCCGGGGCCGCCGAAGGCCCGTCCCCGGCACCCGCGATGCTCCGTCCGGGCCGCTGAGCGTGCGCCGAACGGCGGGCGGCCGTTCGGGTAAGCACCACCCCCTGTGACGTCGGACGGTACCGATCACACGATGAACGGCGGGTTACGACTGTTCCATCGGGGGTCAACGTGGGCTCCGGACGGAGAGTTGCTATTGACCGCACGAGGGTGACCACTAGTAGCGTCCGGGTCGACGGGTCGTACCCGATGCGGCCCGTTCGGGAGGCCCTGGAGTGGTGTCGAACGCACCCGAGAGGGCCGGCACCCGGCCCTTGCGGGCGTGCCGGCCGGAGGACCGCCATGGTCCCTCCGCGTCGTCGCGTCCCGCACCAGGGCCGGCCGGCCCGACGCAGAGCAGGCGTGGTGTCGCGCCTGCGAGGGAGCACCCGTGACCGATCGTCGTCCCGCCCTCACCGACCCGGCCTCCGCGTTGCCGCAGGGGTCCGTCGGGGACGCACCGGCAGGTACCACCCGCTGCTACGTGCTCGACACGTCCGTGCTGCTGTCCGACCCCTGGTCGCTGCTGCGCTTCGACGAGCACCAGGTCGTCCTGCCGCTGGTCGTCATCAGCGAGCTGGAGGCCAAGCGTCACCACCCCGAGCTCGGCTGGTTCGCGCGGACCGCGTTGCGCCAGCTCGACGAGATGCGTCTCAAGCACGGCCGCCTCGACGCCCCCATCCCGATCGGGGACCACGGCGGCACGCTGCACGTCGAGCTGAACCACACCGACCCCACGGTCCTGCCGGCCGGTTTCCGCACCGACTCGAACGACTCGCGGATCCTGGCGTGCGCACTGAACCTCAAGGCGGACCCGAACGCCCCGTCCGACGTGACGCTGGTCACCAAGGACATGCCGTTGCGGGTCAAGGCCGCCGCGGTCGGTCTGGACGCCGACGAGTACCACGGCCAGGACGTCCTGTTCTCCGGCTGGACCGGGATGACCGACCTCGAGGTCACCTCCGAGGACGTGGACGCGCTGTTCCGCGACGGCGTCATCGACCACGACGCGGCCCGCGACCTGCCCTGCAACACCGGGCTGCGGCTGGTCGGGGCGTCGAGCGCGCTGGGCCGGGTGACGGCGGACAAGCGGGTCAGGCTGGTGCGCGGGGACCGTGAGGCGTTCGGGCTGCACGGGCGCTCCGCCGAGCAGCGGATCGCGCTGGACCTGCTGCTGGACAACGAGGTCGGGATCGTCTCCCTCGGCGGCCGCGCCGGCACCGGCAAGTCGGCGCTCGCGCTCTGCGCCGGCCTGGAGGCGGTGCTCGAACGCCGCCAGCACCGCAAGATCGTCGTCTTCCGCCCGCTCTACGCCGTCGGCGGCCAGGACCTCGGCTACCTGCCCGGCAGCGAGGTCGAGAAGATGCAGCCCTGGGCGCAGGCCGTCTTCGACACCCTGGGTGCGATGGTGAGCCAGGACGTCATCGACGAGGTCATCGCCCGCGGGCTGCTGGAGGTCCTGCCGCTGACCCACATCCGCGGCCGGTCGCTGCACGACACCTTCGTGATCGTCGACGAGGCGCAGTCGCTGGAGCGCAACGTGCTGCTGACGGTGCTGTCCCGGCTCGGGACGGCCTCGCGGGTCGTGCTCACCCACGACGTCGCGCAGCGCGACAACCTGCGCGTGGGCCGCCACGACGGCGTCAACGCCGTCATCGAGAAGCTGAAGGGGCACCCCCTGTTCGCGCACGTCACGCTGACCCGCAGCGAGCGGTCGCCGATCGCCGCGCTGGTCACCGAGATGCTGGAGGGACCCAACTCCTAGGGCTCGCCGCTCCCGACCGGCCCCCGCACGTCCGCGTGCGGGGGCCGCCCCTTTGCGGTCAGCAGTCGTGACGATGCCGGTGGCCCCTGGCCGGCGGACCCTCGTGCGCCATGACGACCACGACCGACACCGCCCTGGTCTCCCGGCTCCGCGAGGCGTACGACGCCTTCGCCCGTGGCGACCTGCCCACCGTCCTCGCCACCATGAGCCCCGGCATCCACTGGGCCGAGCCGCCGGGCTCGGTCTACCCCGGGCCGTTCACCGGCACGCAGGAGGTCGTCGACGGTCTCTTCAGCCGCATCCCGGCGGACTGGACGCTGTTCTCCGTGACCCTCGAACGGTTCCTGCCGTCGGGGAACACCGTCGTGACGGTCGTCCGCTACGACGTGACGCACGCGACGACCGGGCGCAGCGCGACCGTGCACGGCGTCCACGTCTGGGACTCCGACGGTGAGCGGTTCACCGCCTTCGAGGGCTTCCACGACACCCACGTGCTCCGCGACGCCGCCGGGGCGTGAGGCGGCGGCCCCGAGGCCGCGGTCAGTCGAACAGGTCGGGGTCGGTGCGGACGACCTCGTCCCACAGCGGCTGGTAGGAGAACCAGCCGGCGTAGGGCGTGCCGGTCTGCTCGGCGGTGAACCGCGCGTTGGCGTGGTCGACCAGCGTCGGCGTCCCCGCGGCCTCGGCCAGCAGCTGCGCCTGGCAGTTGCGCTCGGTCGAGATGTACCACCAGGCGGCCTCGGCGACCGTCTCGCCGACGGTGAAGATGCCGTGGTTCTGGTGGAACACCATGCGCCGCCCGGTCAGCCCGCGGGCCAGGGCCCGGCCGGCCTCCGGGTCGAGCACCACCGCGCCCGCCCCCTCGTGGACGACGCCGTGGTTCTCGTACAGGGCGCAGGCGTCCTGGGTGATCGGGTCCAGCGGGCGCCCGAGCGAGGACCACGCCTTGCCGTGGACGGAGTGGGCGTGCGCCGCCGCGACGACGTGCGGGTGCGCGGCGTGCACCGCGGAGTGGATGACGAACCCGGCCTGGTTCACCGGCCGGTTCCCGTGCCGGACCGTGCCGTGGTGGTCGACCATGATCAGGTCCGAGACCCGGATGTGGCGGAAGCTCATGCCGAACGGGTTGACCCAGAACATCTCCGGGTCCTCGGGGTCGCGCACGGTGATGTGCCCGGCGACGCCCTCGCCGAAGCCGAACCGGCCGAAGATCCGGAACGCGCCGGCCAGCTGCTGCTTGCGGTGCAGCCGCTCCTCGGCGGAGGTGGCGAACGTCGGCGGGGTGGGCAGACCGCCGGTGCCGCCGCCCTCCAGGGCGGCGGTTCCGGAGCTGCTCGGGGTGTCCTGCGTGGGGGCGGCCATCCTCCGACCGTGCGCCGGACCACGCCCCCGGGTCAAGAGCGGGCGCTGCTCAGAGCCCGTGCGGGGTGCCCTCGGTGAACCCGGCGGTGGTCTGGACCCCCAGCACCGACCGCTCGTGCAGCTCGTCGAGCGAGCGGGCGCCGGCGTAGGTGCAGGCCGAGCGGACCCCGGAGCAGATCTCGTCGAGCACGTCCTCGACGCCCGGGCGGTCCGGGTCCAGCCGCTGGCGCGAGGCGGAGATGCCCTCCTCGAACAGCGACTTGCGGGCCCGGTCGAAGGCGTTGTCCCCGCGGGTCCGGGCGCTGACCGCACGCTTGGACGCCATGCCGAACGACTCCTTGTACGCGCGGCCCTGCTCGTCGCGCAGCAGGTCGCCGGGGGACTCGTAGGTCCCGGCCAGCCAGGAGCCGATCATCACCGAGGCGGCGCCCGCGGCCAGCGCCAGCGCGACGTCGCGCGGGTGGCGGACGCCGCCGTCGGCCCAGACCACCGCGCCGCGCTCGCGGGCGGCGGCGGCACACTCGGCGACCGCGGAGAACTGCGGGCGCCCGACGCCGGTCATCATCCGGGTCGTGCACATCGCACCCGGCCCGACGCCGACCTTCACGATGTCCGCCCCGGCCTCGACCAGGTCGGCGACGCCCTCGGCGGTCACCACGTTCCCCGCCGCGACCGGCACCGCGGCACCGGCGTCGTCGACGACCCGGCGGACGGCGCCCAGCGCGTCGGTCATCTTCTCCTGGTGGCCGTGCGCGGTGTCGACGACGAGCACGTCGACACCCGCGTCGAGCAGCGCCTTCGCCTTCACCGCGACGTCGCCGTTGATGCCGATCGCGGCCGCGGTGCGCAGCCGGCCCGCGTCGTCGAGCGCGGGGTCGTAGATGCCGGCCCGGATCGCGCCGAGCCCGGTGAGCAGACCGGCGAGGCGGCCGTCGGCGTCCAGGCCCAGCGCGACGGCCTTGCGGCGGGCGTCGAGCTGCTCGAACACCTCGCGCGGCGCCGCGTCCAGCGGGAACGTCAGCGGGTCGGGGTCGAGCACGTCGGCGAGCCGGGTGAAGCGGTCGACGCCGGTGCAGTGCGCCTCGGAGACGGTGCCGACCGGGCGCCCGCCGTCGTCGACGACCACGACGGCGTCGTGCGCGCGCTTGGGCAGCAGGTTCAGCGCGTCGGCGACCGCGTCCCCGGTGCGCAGCACCAGCGGGGTGTCCCACACGGGGTGGCGCGACTTGAGCCAGGACACGATGCCGGCGACCGCGTCGGTCGCGACGTCCTGCGGCAGGACGGTCAGCGCGCCGCGGCGGGCCAGCGTCTCGGCCATCCGGCGCCCGGCGACGGCGGTCATGTTCGCCGCGACCACCGGGACCGTCGCGCCCGTCCGGTCCGGCGTGGTGAGGTCCACGTCGAAGCGGGACGCGACCGAGGAGCGGCGCGGGACGAGGAAGACGTCGTCGTAGGTCAGGTCGTGCTCGGGCCGGCGGTCGTCGAGGAAGCGCACGGTGACGGGATGCTACGCCCACCGGCGCCGTCACGCGCCCGTCATGTGGGGAACACCGCGGGGCAACCCGGCCTGCCTACCGTCGGGTACATGCCGGTGCCGTCGCCGATCCCGCGGGTGCGGGCGTGCGACGCGCGCCGGGTCCGGGACCTGCTGCGCGTCGCGGTCTCGGCCCGCGCGCGGACCGGTGGGCTGCTGCCCCGCGAGGACGAGCTGATGGTCGGGTACGGCGTGCCGCGCGCCGCCGTGCGGTCGGCGCTGGAGCTGTTGCGCGCGGAGGGCCTGCTGCGCCCCGGACCGGCCGCGTACCGGGTCGTGGCCCGCCCGGAGTACCCGGGCCGGACCGCCGTCACGGGGACCGCGACGCGGCTGCCGCGGTGGCTGGAGCGCACCGGGGTCGCCGCGCCGGACGTGCTCGCCGACTGGCTCGGCGTCCCGGTCGGCAGCCCGTGCCTGCGCACCGAGAGCGTCTCGTCGACCGCCGGCGGCGGCGCGGTGCTGGAGACCCACTACCTGGCCGCCGGGGCCGCGGCACCGCTGCTGGCGCTGCCCGCCGCGGGGCCGTTCGACCGGCAGCTCGCCGAGGCCGGGCTGCACCCGGTGCGGGCGCGGACCCGCTCCGGGCCGGTACCCGCCGACCCGGACTCGGCCCGGCTGCTCGGCGTGGCCACGGGCAGCACGCTGCTCGGGGCCGAACGCACCCTGACCGGCGACGACGGCCGCGTCGTCGCGGTCACCCTGCTGCGGGCCGACCCGCGGGCGCCGGTCCCGGCCGCCCGCGCTCACCCGGAGAGCAGCGCGCGCACCGCCTCCAGCGAGTCGGCCTCGGCCGGGGTCTTGTCCGGCCGGTAGCGCAGCACCCGCGCGAACCGCAGCGCGACGCCGCCGGGGTAGCGGGTGCTGCGCTGCGCGCCGTCCAGCGCGATCTCCACGACCAGCTCCGGGCGCAGGTGCACCACGCCCGGCTCGCGCGAGGTCTCGTACCCCGGGAACGTCGCCGTCTGCCAGGCGAGCAGCTCGTCGGTCATCCCCTTGAACGTCTTGCCGACCATGACCGGCGCGCCGCCGTCGGGGTCGCGCGCGCCGAGGTGGATGTTCGACAACGACCCCGTCCGCCGCCCGTAGCCCCACTCGGCACCGAGCACGACCAGGTCGAGGGTGTGCACCGGCTTCACCTTCTGCCACGCCTTCCCGCGGCGCCCGGCCGCGTAGGGCGCGGCCAGGTCCTTGACGACGACGCCCTCGTGCCCGGCCGCCAGCGCGTCGTCGAGGACCGCGGCGGCCTGCTCCGGCGACGGCCGCCGCACCCCGGGCATCCGCAGCGCCGCGTGGGCGTCGTCGGCGAGCAGCCCGGCCAGCGCGTCGAGGCGGGCGGCGGTCGGCTCGTCGATCAGGTCGCGCCCGTCGAGGTGCAGCAGGTCGAAGAAGAACGGCGACAGCAGCACCGCGTCGTCGCCCTCCTCGCTGCCGAAGCGGCTCATCGTGTCCTGGAAGGGGCGGGGACGGCCGTCGTCGTCGAGGGCGAGGGTCTCGCCGTCGAGCACCGCCGTCTCGCACGGCAGCGCCCGGACCAGCGCCGCGAGCTCGGGCACGCCGTCGGTGATCTCGCGCAGCGTGCGGGTCCACACCCGCACCTCCTCGCCCCGGCGGTGCACCTGGATGCGGGCGCCGTCGAGCTTGTGCTCGACGGTGACCTCCGGCCCGAGCGCGCCCAGCGCCGCGTCCAGCGCGTCGCCGGGGGAGGCGAGCATGGGGCGGACCGGGCGCCCCACCTCCAGCCCGACGGCGGCGAGCCCGTCCACGCCCGCGCCCAGCGCCGTGGCCGCCGTCTCGGGCAGCCGGCCGGACAGCATGAACGCGCGGCGCACCGCGGCGGCCGGGACGTCGGCGGCCGCGGCGACGGCGTCGACCATCAGCCCCTCCAGCGCGCCCTGGCGCAGCTCGCCGGTGAGCAGCCGGTGCAGGAAGCGCTGCTCGTCGGCGGTGGCCGCGCCGTACAGCCCGGTCAGCAGCTCCGTGCGCCGCGCCACCGACCCGGCGCCCGCGGTGCCCGCGAGCGCCTCGAGCAGCCCGTCGACCCGGGCCACGCCCAGCGACGGCTCCGCGGCGGCGGGGACGTCGACCGCGGACAGCGTGCGCCAGCCGGTCCCGATCCGGCCCTGTCGCGGCACCCCGGACAGCCAGGCGACGACCGGCACGACCTCGCCGGGATCCGCGGTGCGCAGCAGGGCCGCGAGCGCGGCGGTCTTCTCCTTCCGCGCCCGGGTCGCCCCGACCGCGGCCGAGGTGGTGACGACGTCGTGGAACAGCACCGGGCCAGTGAAGCAGCGACCCCCGACAGCCGCGCGCCGTCGCCGGGAGCGGCGCCCGGTCAGGCGGTGCGCGCCGGTGCGCCGGCCGTGCGCCACGCACCCGGCGCGCCGCCCCGGCCGCCGTCCGCGGGCCCGGACCCGGGGACGCGGTGCGGCCCCGAGACGGCGGGCGGCCCGGCCGGCGCGGGCGGGCCGGGGACCGGGTGCGGGCCCGGCGCGGGCGCGGTCGGCAGGATCGCCTGCCGCCACAGCTCGGCGACGGTCACCACCCCGCGGCACGTGCCGTCCGGCGCGACGACGACCAGGTCGTCGTAGCCGCGGGCGGTGTCGCCGGACAGGCTCAGCTCCAGCGCCCCGTGCAGCGGGGTGCGCTCGTCGACGGTCCGTGGCGGGTCGGCCAGCGACCCGGCGGGCTTGTCGGCCCACAGCGCGTGCCCGAACTTCCCGGCCAGCGCGAGCAGGAACCGGCTGCGGTCCAGGTAGCCGACCGGGCGGTGGGCGCGGTCCACCAGCACGACCCCGGCCGCGTCCGGGTGGGCGCCCAGCGCCTCGCGGACGGTGTCGCCCAGCGCGTCCGCGGGCAGGGTGACCGCGGCGACGGCCAGGCCCCGCACCGGAGGCCCGGCCGCCGCGGGCGGGGCGGGTGCGGCCGGTGCCACCGGCGCCGCCACCGACGCCGCCGGTGCCGCCGCCGCGGCGGGGCCGGGGGCCGGGACGGTGCGCAGCAGGGCGAGCAGCTCCGCGGGCGTCGCCGGGTCGGGCTCGGGCGCCGCCCGCGTCCCGCCCAGCAGGGGCCCCTGGGCGAAGGCGACGCCGGTCGCGTACAGGCCGGCCAGGCGGCCGCGGTCGCGGACGCCGGTCGCCGCGACGGGCGCCCCGACCGCCCGCGCCACCGCGATCACCGCGCGCACGGCGGCACCCGTACCGGCGTCGAGCACCCCGTCGGCGAGGTCCGGCTCCAGCTTGACCAGGTCGGGCCGGACGGCGGCCACGACCTCGGGGCCGAACGCGCGCCCGCCGCCGTCGAGACCGATCCGGAAGCCCCAGCGGCGCAGCTCGGCCAGCGCGGGGACCAGGTGCTCGGCCGGGGCGGCCGCCGCGATCGGCGGGCCCACCTCCAATAGCGGGGCCACCGGCCCGGACCCGCCGAGCATCCCGCGCAGCCGGGCGCGGGCGTGCAGGACGGTGTCCGCGGCCACGTCGACCTGGACCGGCACGGCGCCGCCGTGCGCGCGGGCCGACGCGACGGCCGACACCGCGGTGCCGGCGTCGAGCTCGGCGATGCGACGGGCGTCCCAGCCGCGGTCGCGGGCCTGCACGGACACCGCGTCCCAGTGCCGGCGCGGCACGACCTCCACCCCGGCGAAACGGCCGTTGCGCAGGTCGTGCACCGGGGCGTACGCGAAGCGCTGGTCCGTCATGACAACAGGTCCGTTCGAGTGGTGACAATCCACGAGCGGACACACGGTGTCACGGCGATGTAGACCGAACGGGAACCGGAAGATGAACAACGGATGGACTGACCCGGTGCGCCCGGTCGGTCACCGGGCGCACCCGGAGATCAGGAGCGCTTCACCCCGCGGGTCATCGCCAGCACGTCGAGCGCGCGGTCCAGCTCCTCCTCGGTGAGCGTCCCGTTCGCGACGTGCCCGCGCTCGATCACGACCTCGCGGATCGTCCGCCGCTCCTTCAGCGCCTGCTTCGCGACGGCCGCCGCCTCCTCGTAGCCGATCGCCGAGTTCAGCGGGGTGACGATGGAGGGGGAGGACTCGGCGTACTCGCGGGTGCGCTCCAGGTCGGCCTCCATGCCGTCGACGACCTTGTCGGCGAGCAGCCGCGACGCGTTCGCGATCAGCCGCGCGGACTCCAGCACGTTGCGCGCCATCACCGGCATCATCACGTTCAGCTCCAGGTTGCCCTGGCTGCCGGAGAACCCGACCGTCGCGTCGTTGCCCATGACCTGGGCGCAGACCATCATCGTGGCCTCGCAGATCACCGGGTTGACCTTGCCCGGCATGATCGAGCTGCCCGGCTGCAGGTCCGGCAGGTGGATCTCGGCGAGCCCGGTGCGCGGCCCCGACGACAGCCACCGCAGGTCGTTGGCGATCTTGTAGAGGCTCACCGCGACCGTGCGCAGCGCGCCGGAGGCCTCGACGAGGCCGTCCCGCGAGCCCTGCGCCTCGATGTGGTCGCTCGCCTCGGTCAGCTGCTCCAGCCCGGTGGCCTCCCGCAGCGCCGCGACGACGGCGCCGCCGAAGCCGTCGGGGGCGTTCAGCCCGGTCCCGACGGCCGTGCCCCCGATCGGGAGGACGGCGAGGCGGGGCAGCGCGTCGCGGACCCGGTCCGCGCCGTAGCCGGCCTGGCTGGCCCAGCCGCCGGCCTCCTGGCCCAGGGTGATGGGGACGGCGTCCATCAGGTGGGTGCGGCCGGCCTTGACGACCTCGGCCCAGTCCTGCGCGCGGCGGCGCAGCGCGGCCTCCAGGTGCTCCAGCGCGGGCACGACCTCGGTGGCCAGCGCCTCGGTGGCGGCGAGGTGGATGGTCGTCGGGAACACGTCGTTGGAGGACTGCGAGGCGTTGACGTGGTCGTTCGGGTGCACGTCGACACCCGCCCGCGACGCCAGCGAGGCGATCACCTCGTTGGCGTTCATGTTCGACGACGTGCCCGAGCCGGTCTGGAAGACGTCCACCGGGAAGTGGTCGTCGTGGCGGCCCTCGGCGACCTCGTCGGCGGCGGCGGCGACGGCCCGCGCCGTGTCGGCATCGAGGACGCCCAGCTCGCCGTTGACCCGGGCGGCGGCGGCCTTGACCAGCCCCAGCGCGCGGATCTGGGCGCGCTCCAGGCCGCGCCCGGAGATCGGGAAGTTCTCCACCGCGCGCTGGGTCTGGGCCCGCCACAGCGCGTCGGCGGGGACCCGGACCTCGCCCATGGTGTCGTGCTCGATGCGGAAGTCCTCGCTCATGCCCGCCGATCCTGCTCCTCCGGACGGCGCGGTGCCGCCCGGAGTGAGCAGGGGATCAGCTCACGGCAGCGGCGGGGCCTCGCCCTCGACGCCGTCGAAGTCGACGGAGGAGAACTCGCGCAGCTTGGTGAGGCGGTGGTAGCCGTCGATCAGCCGCACGGTGCCGGACTTCGAGCGCATCACGATCGACTGGGTCGTCGCGCCGCCGCCGCGGTAGTGCACGCCGCGCAGCAGCGAGCCGTCGGTGATGCCGGTGGCGCAGAAGAAGACGTTCTCGCCCGTGACCAGCTCGGCGGTGGTGAGGACCTGGTCGAGGTCGTGCCCGGCGGCGACGGCCTTGGCGCGCTCCTCGTCGTCCTTGGGCCAGAGCCGGCCCTGGATCTCCCCGCCCATGCACTTCAGCGCGGCCGCGGTGATGATCCCCTCCGGGGTGCCGCCGACGCCGTAGAGCATGTCGACGCCCGAGGTGGGCCGGGCCGCGGCGATCGCGCCGGCGACGTCGCCGTCGGAGATGAAGGCGATCCGGGCGCCGGCCTCGCGGATCTCGGCGACGATCTGCTCGTGGCGCGGGCGGTCCAGCACGCAGACGGTGACGTCGGCGACGTCGATCTCCTTGGCGCGCGCGACCCGGCGGATGTTCTCCGCGACCGGGGCGGTGATGTCGATGACGTCCGCGGCCTCCGGGCCGACGGCGATCTTCTCCATGTAGAACACGGCCGACGGGTCGAACATCGCGTCGCGCTCGGCGACGGCGAGCACGGCCAGCGCGTTCGGCATGCCCTTGGCCATCAGGGTGGTGCCGTCGATCGGGTCCACGGCGACGTCGCAGAACGGGCCCTCGCCGTTGCCGACCTCCTCGCCGTTGAACAGCATCGGCGCCTCGTCCTTCTCGCCCTCGCCGATGACGACGACACCGCGCATCGACACCGAGGAGATGAGCTGGCGCATGGCGTCGACGGCGGCGCCGTCACCGCCGTTCTTGTCGCCCTTGCCGACCCAGCGGCCCGCGGCCATCGCCGCGGCCTCGGTGACCCGGACCAGCTCCATCGCCAGGTTGCGGTCGGGGGCCTCGCGCCGGCGGGCGGGGGCAGGACTGGCGGGCTGGCTCACGGATACGTCTCCATTCACGGGCGTCTCGTCGGCGACGTCCCCCGACGGGGGCGGGCGCGCTCCGATACTCGCACGTGGGAGGCCGGGGGAGCAGTGATGAGCGACCGACGCCATGCCTGGGACGATGGTGGCGTGAGCGCACGACCTGACCCCGCAACGCCGTCGCAGGAGCCCGAGGGGCCCGCCGGCGGGGCCGCTCCCGAGCCGGCCGGACCGGCCGCGGAGGGCACGGCGGCCGCCGCCGGCACGGGGGAGCAGCCCGCCCGCCGGCCGGTGCCGCCGCCGGTGACCCGGCGGATCCCCGAGGCGGGGCCGCGGGCGATGCAGAAGCCGGGCCGCGGCGACACCTCGGTGCGCGACCTGATCTGGGCCTGCCTGATCCTGGTCCCGATCGCGCTGCTGATCTTCTCCGTCGGCGGGTCGTGCTCGTTCTCCCCCGGCGCCCCCGCCGAGGACGCCGCGTCCGGGCCCACGGTCGACGCGCCGGCCCGGATCGCCGAGTACGCGCGCGGCTCGTCGTTCCCGCTGCGGCTGCCCGACGTGGCGTTCCGGGTGAACTCCACCGACCGCGGCCCGGTCGAGGGCGGCGGCACCGCGGTGCGGATCGGCTACGTCACCCCGGACGCGGACTTCCTCAGCCTGGTCCAGACCGACGGCACCGCCGAGGGCGTGCTCGCCACCGAGTCCGGTGCGGCCGGGCGCGGCGACGGCCCGCCCACGATGCGCGGCACCGAGCAGGCGGGCGGCCTGACCTGGGAGGTCTACGGCGCCGAGGGCGGGGAGCCGTTCCGGATCGCGACGCTGCCCGGGGCGCAGCCGGTACGGGTGCTGGTCACCGGCTCCGGGTCCGACGAGCAGTTCCGCGCGCTCGCCGACGCCCTCGCCGCCGCCCGCCCGATCCCGCCCGGGACGCCCGGCGGCTGAGCGCGGCTCAGGAGCGGCCGTCGGCGTCGCCGTCGGGGTCGGCCGCGGCCAGCCGGTCCTCGATGCGGGTGCGGGCCCCGGCGAGCTGGTCCTCGCAGCGCTGCGCCAGTGCCTCGCCCCGCTCCCACAGCGCGACCGACTCGTCGAGGCCCAGGCCGCCGACCTCCAGGGCGCGCACGACCTCGACGAGCTCGTCGCGGGCCTGCTCGTAGCCGAGGGTCTCCACGGCGGGACGCTCGCTCATCGGGCCTTCTCCTCGGTGTCGTCGGTGCCGTCGCTGTCGTCGGTGCCGTGCGCGCCGCCGGTGGCCCCGGCCGGCGGGGGAGCCGCGGTGACCGTCGCGGCGACGGCGCCGTCGGCCACCCGGATGCGCAGCGCGGTGCCCGCGGGTGCGTCGGCGACCGAGCGCAGCAGCGCGGGGACCTCGCCGTCGGTGCCGGGCAGCTGCACGATCGCGTACCCGCGGGCCAGCGTCGCGGCCGGCCCGAGCGCGGACAGCCGCGCGGTCAGGTGCTCCAGCTCCGACGACGACCGGTCCAGCCTGCGCAGCACGGCGCGCCGCGCGGCGGCCCGCGTGTCGGCGAGCTCGCCCTCGCGGAAGGTCACCGTCCGCAGCGGGTCGGCGAGCACGGGGCGGCGGCGCAGGTCGTCGAGCCGGTGCTGCTCGCGGTCGACCCAGCCGCGCAGCGCCCGGCGCGCACGCCCGCGTAGCCCGGCGATGCGGTCGGTCTCCTCGGCCAGGTCGGGCACCAGGCTGCGCCCGGCCTCGGTGGGGGTGGAGCAGCGGACGTCGGCGACGTGGTCGACCAGCGGGGAGTCCGGCTCGTGCCCGATCGCCGAGACGACCGGCGTCCGGCAGGCGGCGACGGCGCGGCAGAGCGTCTCGTCGGAGAACGGCAGCAGGTCCTCGACGCTGCCGCCGCCGCGGGCGAGGACGATGACCTCGACGTGCGGGTCGCGGTCGAGCGCCCGCAGCGCGCCGACGACCTGCTCCACGGCGAGCCCGCCCTGCACCGCGACGTTCTCGATCCGGAACCGGACGGCGGGCCAGCGCGCCGTCGCGTTGCGCACGACGTCGTGCTCGGCGGCCGAGTCGCGCCCGGTGACCAGGCCGATGGTGTGCGGGAGCAGCGGCGGGCGCCGCTTGAGCGCGGGGTCGAACAGCCCCTCGGCGGCGAGCAGCCGGCGCAGCCGCTCGATCCGCGCCAGGAGCTCGCCGAGCCCGACCGCGCGGATCCGGTCGACGCGCAGCGACAGCGTGCCGCGGCCCAGGTAGAACGACGGCCTGCCGTGCACGATCACCCGGCTGCCCTCGGTGACGGCCGCTCCCGCGTCACGCACCAGCGACGACGGCGCCGTCAGCTGCAGCGACACGTCCGCGGCCGGGTCGCGCAGCGTCAGGAACGCCGTCCCGGTGCGGGCGTTGACCTGCGCGAGCTGGCCCTCGACCCACACCGCGCCGAGCCGGTCGACCCACTCGGCGATCTTGCGGGCGACCGTGCGGACCGGCCACGGCTCCTCCTCGGAGGTCGCGCCGCTCACCGCTTCTCGGACACCGTCGCGATCCGGTTCGTCAGCATCGTGACGTAGGCCGGGCGGTTCTCGTGCGCGGTCTCCCAGGCGAGCAGGTCGGCGAGGTCGTCGAGGCTCAGCGTGCGGAGCTTGCCGCGCAGCTGGGGCACCGTCATCGTCGGGTACTCCGGTACGGCGGTGGGCGCGGCCGCGGCGGCCTCCGCCCGGTTCGACGCCGACGCCGGCCGCTCCGGCCGCTCGATCGGGATGCCGGTGCGGGCCGGGCGCAGCGCGGACACGGTGCCGCTGCCGTTGCGCCCGCCACCGGGGGCGGGCGGCAGCGGCGGGGCGATCGGCTCCGGGTCGGGCAGCGACAGGTCGGCGCCGTCGGCCAGGTCGTCGTCGAAGGTCGCCCAGCTCGGGACGTCGTCGGCGGGCCGCAGCGTGCCCAGCGCCCGGTCCCCCTTGATCGCCAGCTCGGTGATCCGCTGCTGCAGGCGCATCGACACCTGCAGGGCCTGGCTGACCGCGGTCACCGGCAGCTCGACGGCGTGCCGGGGGAGCTCGCGGGCCTGCTCGACGGCCGTCACGACCAGGCCGGCGGCGATCCGCACGGGGAACGGCAGGGTGGACATGGCGTCATTCTCCCCGGCCGGCGCACTCGTGTCGCGCCGGGCACGCCGTCGCGGTCGGGCCGGTCACGTACCGCTGCCCGCCGACGAGCCGGTCCGTACCCTGGAGGCATGTCCGGTTCTGCCAAGCAGGTCCTGCTCGCCAAGCCCCGCGGCTACTGCGCGGGCGTCGACCGCGCCGTCGAGGCGGTGGAGCAGGCACTCGACCAGTACGGCGCCCCGGTGTACGTCCGCAAGGAGATCGTGCACAACAAGCACGTCGTGGAGACGCTGCGCGAACGCGGCGCGATCTTCGTCGAGGAGGCCTCGGAGGTGCCGGAGGGCGCGCACGTCGTGTTCTCCGCGCACGGCGTCTCGCCCGCGGTGCGCGAGGAGGCGAAGGGCCGGCAGCTGCAGACGATCGACGCGACCTGCCCGCTGGTGACCAAGGTCCACCAGGAGGCGAAGCGCTTCGCCCGCGAGGAGTACGACATCCTGCTCGTCGGCCACGCCGGGCACGAGGAGGTCGAGGGCACCTCCGGCGAGGCGCCCGAGCACATCCAGCTCGTCGAGTCCGCCGCCGACGTCGACTCGGTCACCGTCCGCGACCCGGACAAGGTCGTGTGGCTGTCGCAGACCACGCTGAGCGTCGACGAGACGATGGACACCGTCCGCGCGCTGAGGGAGCGGTTCCCGAACCTGCAGAACCCTCCGTCGGACGACATCTGCTACGCCACCCAGAACCGTCAGGTCGCGGTCAAGACGATGGCCCCGCGCTGCGACCTCGTGCTCGTCGTCGGCTCGCGGAACTCCTCGAACTCGGTGCGGCTGGTCGAGGTGGCCCTCGGCGCGGGCGCCGGCGCGTCGTACCTGATCGACTACGCCAAGGAGATCGACGAGGCCTGGCTCGACGGCGTGACGACCGTCGGCGTCACCAGCGGCGCGTCGGTGCCGGAGGTGCTGGTGCAGGGCGTCGTCGCGCACCTCGCCGAGCGCGGCTTCGGCTCCGTCGAGGAGGTCGACACCGCCGAGGAGACGCTGACGTTCTCGCTGCCCCGCGAGCTGCGCCCGCCGCGCGGCCGCACCGCGCTGGACCTCACGCCGCTGAGCTGAGCCCCCCGCGCGACGGCCCCGTACGAAGAACGGCCCCGGACCAGCAGGTCCGGGGCCGTCGTCGTGGATCGGGTCAGGCGCCGCCGCGGTCGGCGTGGACCTGCTGCGCCGAGACGACCTGCACCTGGTCGCCGATCTCCAGCGCGTTGAACCAGGTGATCGCGTTCTCGCGGGTCAGCCGGACGCAGCCGGCCGACGGGGTGTCGGTGCGGCCCTCGTGGAAGGCGATGCCGCCGTCCTGGAAGAACACCGACCACGGCATCGGGGCGGGCTCGCCATTGGTCATCGTGTACTCGCCGCTCTGGTGGAGCTGCTCCTTGCGGTAGACGCGCAGGGAGTGCCCGACCGGGGTCTCCTTGCCCGGCCCGCCGGTCGCGACGGGCACCGGCCCGTGGCTGACCGCGCCGTTCTCGAACAGCCAGGACCGCTTCGTGTCGAGGTCGACGCAGGCGCTCGCGGTGATCGTGCACGGGGTGCCCGGCACGAGCGGCTGGTCACGGAAGGCCTGCGCCGCGGGCGTCGTGGCCAGCGCGGTGCCGACGCCGATCAGGGCGACGGCCACGGTCACCAGCGCGACGACGATCGCGGGGCGCGACCTGCGGGAGCTGCGGGTGGTCGACATGGGTGTCCAGTTCCTCCGGCGTGGGTCGGGGAGCGGCGGGGTCACGCCTGGCCCCGATCAGATGACGCCCGGAGCGGGCGGCAGGTTGCTCCCATTGTCCGATCCGTCGCACGGAGTTCCGTCTGCGGGGTACGCGCCGTGCGTCCACCTGCGCGGACGCCACCCGGGACGGGGCGGGGGTCAGCGGGGGTCGCGGCGTGTCCGCCCGGTGCCGCCCCCGCGTGTCGTCCCGCGCGAGGACGGCGGGTCCGTGCGCGACCCGCCGGACCGACCCGAGCCGGTGCCGCCCGAGCGCCCCGTGGAACCGGTCCGTGCGGAGCCGCGGGAGGTGTCGCCGTCGCGGCGGGCCGTGCCGGTCGAGGCCGACCGGGCCGAGCCGGTGCGGGTGGAACCGGTGCGGGCGGTTCCGGTCGTCCGGGAACCGGTCGCCGTGCCGGAGCGCGCCGAGCCGGGACGGGCCGTGCCGGTCGTGGTGGCGGCGGTGGCGGTGCCCGTCGTGCGGGAGCGGGACGCCGTGGCGGCCCCGCGGCCGGGTGCGCCCCGCGGGCCGTCCGGGTCGTGCCCGCCCGGGTCGAGGCCCAGCCGGGCGCGCAGCCGGCCGACCGCGTCGTCGGGGCCGAGGCGCTGGCGCAGCAGGCGGAACCCCGCGACGAGCAGCACGACCACGGTGGTCACGGCCATCGCCGGGAACGCGTTGATCAGCGGGGCACCGGCCATCAGCACGCTCTGCGCGGTCCCGCCGCCCGACGGTGCGCCGATCAGGACCGCGACCAGCGGCACGAGCACGGCCAGCAGCAGCGGCGGCTGCACGGCGGGCAGGAAGATCCCGCGCCGGCGCACCCAGGACACGGCGAGCACGCAGCCCAGCAGGTAGGCGATCTCGAAGACCCGGCCGACCGTCCCGATCCGGACGAGGTCGGCGAACACGCCGATCGCGGTGGTGCCCACGGCGAGCCCGGTCGCGGCGAGCGGCGGGACCCCGAGGACCGGCGGGATCAGGGAGCGCTCGCGCACCGGCCAGCCGCCGCGGGCGGGGCGGCCGGACCGGCCGGGCCGGCGTGCCGAGCTCGAGCGGTCCGTCGTCACCCGGTCAGCCTAACCGCTCCCGCCACGGCGCCCCGTCCGCGTCCGCGGGACGCGCCTCGCCGTCGCCGAACGTGCCGGACGGTGCGCCGTCGGGTCGTCCACCGCCGGATCGGGTGCCGTCGGTGCGGCGGCGGTCCTCCTCGGCGGCGCGGCCGAGGTCCTCCAGCGACACGAGCGCCTCCCCGGCCGACGCGACGAGCTCGGGGGCGGAGACCCCCCGCGGGGTGCGGTCGACGGTGGCGGGGGCGGTGAGCTCGGCGCCGGACACCTGCAGCTCGGTGAACTTCCGCGCGCTGACCAGGACCCGGGCCTCCAGCGAGGACACCGTGCGGTTGTAGCTGTCGACGACCGCGTCGAGGCTGCGGCCGAGCTTGGCGACGTGGGTGCCCATCGTCGCGAGCCGGCCGTGCAGCTCGCGGCCGAGGCGGTGCACCTGCGCGGCGTTGTGGGCCAGCGCCTCCTGCTTCCACCCGTAGGCGACGGTGCGCAGCAGCGCGACCAGCGTCGTCGGCGTGGCGAGCACGACGTTGCGGCCGAACGCGTGCTCCAGCAGCCCGGGGTCGGCGCGCAGCGCCGCCTCCAGGAACGGGTCGCCGGGCACGAACAGCACCACGAACTCCGGCGTCGGCTCGAACGCGGCCCAGTACGACTTGGCCGCGAGCTGGTCGACGTGGGTGCGCAGCTGGCGGGCGTGCGCGGCGAGCCGCTCGGTGTGCACGTCGGGGTCGGACGCCTCGACGGCCTGCAGGTACGCGGCGAAGGGCACCTTCGCGTCGACGACGACCTGCTTGCCCCCCGACAGGCGCACCAGCATGTCCGGGCGGACCCCGCCGTCCTCCCCGGCGGCGGAGACCTGGGTGGAGAAGTCGCAGTGCTCCAGCATCCCGGCCATCTCCGCGACCCGCTGCAGCTGCATCTCGCCCCACCGGCCGCGCACCTGCGGGGCCCGCAGCGCGTTGACCAGCGCCCTGGTCTCGGTACCGAGGCGGTCGGAGCTCGCGGCCATCGCCCGGACCTGCTCGCGCAGCCCGGCGTAGGCCGACTCGCGCTCCTTCTCCACCGACCGCAGCTGGCCCTCGACCCGGCCCAGCGCGGCCGCGACCGGGTCGAGCAGCTGCTCGACGGCCTTCGCCCGCGCCGACCGGTCACCGTCGGCCCGCGCCGACAGCGCCGCGGTCGCCTCCTTGAGCCGGCTCTCGGCGAGCGCGACGAAGGCCTCGTTGTTGCGGGCCAGCGCGTCCTGCGACAGGGCGGCGAAGGAGTCCTTCAGCTCGGCCTCCCGCCGCACGGTCACCGCCTCGGCCTCGGCGCGCGCCGCGCGCTCGGCGCGCAGCGCGGCCGTGGCGCCGGCGGCGTCGGACTCGGCCCGGCGGGCGCGGTTCGTCGCCTCGTCCAGCGCCTCGTGCATGTCCTCGACGCGCTCCAGCAGCGCCGTGCGCTCGGCGCGCAGGCCGGCCGCGTCCGCCCGGGTGGTCGCGGCGGTGTTCGCCGCCGCGCGGGCGGCCTCGGCGGCCTCCGCGCGGAACCGGGAGCCCGCGAGGGCCCAGGTGACGGCGGCGGCGACCGCCGCACCGAGCAGCGACCCGACGAGCAGGCTGAGGACGTCCACCCCCGCAGCGTGCACCGCGCCCCCGACAGTTCCGCGTTCCCGCTGTCCACGGGCGTGTCCGCGGGCCGGGCACCGTCGCGGGCCGGGGCGTCAGACCGACTCGTGGTCGAGCAGCCACCGCTTCACGGCGAGCCCGTAGCGGAACCCGCCCAGCGAGCCGTCGCTGCGCAGCACCCGGTGGCACGGCACGAACAGCGCCGCCGCGTTGTGCGCGCAGGCACCCGCCGCGGCCCGTACGGCGGCCGGGCGGCCGGTCTTCTCCGCGTAGCCGGTGTAGGTGACCGGCGCCCCGGCCGGGACCGTGCGCAGCACGTCCCAGGCCAGCTCGCGGTAGGGGCCCGAGCGCTGGCGGACGGGCACGTCGTCGATCACGGACAGCTCGCCGTCGTGGTAGCGGTCGATCGCCTCGCCGACCGGGCCGAGGTCGCCCTCGCGGACATCGGCCGGGGCCAGCGAGCGGTGGACCAGGCCCAGCAGCTCGTCGACCGAGGCGGTCCAGCCGGAGGCGAGGACGTGGCCGTCGTCGGCGACGACGGCGGTGAACGGCCCGGCCGGGGTGTCCCGGGTGGCCCAGACTGCGGTGCTCATGCGCTCCTCCCGGAGGCGGTGGGGGCGGACACGGCGGCCCGCCACAGGTGGGTGGCGGCGTAGGACCGCCAGGGGGCCCAGGCACGGCCGCGCGCGGTGAGCGCGGCCTCGTCGCCGGGCAGGCCGAGCGCCTCGGCCCCGCGGCGCACCGCGAGGTCGGACGTCAGCAGCTCGTCGGGGTCGCCGAGGACCCGCACGGCCAGGTAGCCGGCGCTCCACGGCCCGATCCCGGGCAGCGCGCGCAGCTCCGCACGCAGCCCGGCCGGGTCCCGTCCGGGGTCCAGCGTCAGCTCCCCGGACGCCAGCGCGGCGCACAGCCCGCGCAGCGCCGACGCGCGCCGCCGCGGCCCGGCGACCGTCACCTCCGCCAGCACGGCCGGCTCGGGGAACAGCAGGGCCGGCCCGTCGTCCTCGCGCAGCTCGGCGGGCAGCGGCGTGCCGTGCCCGGCGGCCAGCCGGGCCGCCGCGGTGCGGGCCGCCGCGACCGAGACCTGCTGGCCCAGCACCGTGCGCACCGCGGTCTCGGCGGGGTCGGCGCTGCCGGCCAGCCGCACCCCGGGGGTGGCGGCGACCAGCGGCGCCAGCGCCGGGTCGGCGCCCAGCACGGCGTCGACGGCGAGCGGGTCGGCGTCGAGGTCGAGCAGCCGGCGCAGCCGGGCCACCGCGGGCCCGACGTCCCGCGGGTCCGACGCGCGCAGCGTCGCGACGACCGCGCCGGGCCGGGCCGTCAGGTCCAGGGCCACCGACGCGGGCCCGTGCGGCAGCCGCAGCGTGCGCCGGTAGGTGCCGCCCTCGACGCTCTCGACCCCCGGCACGGCCCGGGCCGCGAGGTGGTCGAGCAGGCCGTGCGGGTCGAACGGCGCCCGGTGGGGCAGGCGCAGCACGAGGGCGCCGGGCGGGCCCGCGGGGCGCCCGCGGTCGCGGCGGGCGGCCTCGGAGCGCAGCTGCGACGGCGGCACCCCGTAGACGGCGCGGACGGTGTCGTTGAACTGGCGGACGCTGCCGAACCCGGCGGCGAACGCGACGTCGGCCAGCCCGAGCGGGGTGGTCTCGACGAGGATCCGGGCGGTGTGGGCGCGCTGCGCGCGGGCCAGCGCGAGCGGCCCGGCACCGAGCTCGGCGGTGAGGATGCGCCCGAGCTGGCGCGTGGAGTAGCCGAGCCGCGACGCGAGCCCCGGCACCCCCTCGCGCTCGACGACGCCGTCGGCGATCAGGCGCATGGCCCGCCCGGCGGCGTCGGCGCGCAGGTTCCACTCCGGCGAACCGGGGACGGCGTCGGGCAGGCACCGGCGGCAGGCCCGGTAGCCGGCGGTCTGGGCGGCGGCCGCGGTGCGCAGGAACTCGACGTTGCGCGAGCGCGGCGGCGGCACCGGGCAGGACGGCCTGCAGTAGATGCCGGTGGTGCGCACGGCCGTGACGAACTGGCCGTCGAACCGCGCGTCCTTGGCGGCGACGGCGCGGTAGCAGGTGTCGTGGTCGAGCAGCACGACACCGACGATGCCAGCCCGGACCGCGCGTCACTGGCGGGAATCGGTCACCGGTGTCGGGGTCGCGGTCAGGGGCAGAGCGAGCCCGACATCCATCCCTGGGCGCAGGCGTAGCGGATCTTCTCCTCGCGCGGCGCGTCCTCGTCCGGGACGCCCGGCGGGCGCTCGTGCGTCTCCTCCGGTTCCCTGGCGGGCTGCTCGGCCCGCGGCGGGTCGGCCGGCTCCGGCGCGGTCGTGCCGGCCGAGCCGGACCCGCCGCCCGTCCCCGGGCCGGCGGAGGTGTCGTCGCCGCTGTCGCCGCCGCTGTCGCCGCCGGTGTCCGCGGACCCCGAGCCGGTGTGCGCGGACACCGGGGCCCGGGCGGGCGGCGGCGCGAGCGGTGCGGGCGGCGGCGGCGTCGCGGGCGCGGGCGCCGCCGGGGGTGCCGGCGGCAGGGCGGGCCCGGCGGGCGCGGCCGCCGTCAGCGACACCGCGGACACGGTGCCCGCGGTGGTCAGGACCGCGACCCCCGCGGTCAGCAGGGCGTGCATTCCGGGCAGGCGCACGACGTCCCCCTCGGTCTCGTGACCGCCGGAGCTCGGCCCGGACGGGTGCGGTGCACGGCTGTCCGGGTGAGCCGAGCCGATCGACGATCGCTCTACGTCACCTGTGCGGCGTACGGCGGAGTATGCCTTACGCCTCCCGGGGCAGTGCCGGCGACCGAGCGTGATCAACGGCGGGGGTGCCGCGGCGGTCGCGCGCGGCGGGTGCGGGACCATGGTCGTCGGCACGGAGGAGGGGACGACCATCGCGACCGACGCCGTGGAACCCGTACCCGGGGCCCGCCGCGCGGGGCGGGCGACCGCGGCCCGCACCCGGATCGTGGGCTGGGTGCTGCTGCTGGTCCTGCTGTCGCTGGGCGTCGTCACGCTCGTCACCTGGGTACTGCTGATCAACGAGACCGACCGGCGGATCGACGAGTCGCTCGACGCCGAGATCGCCGAGTTCGCCCGCGTCACCGAGACCGGCGTCAACCCGACGACGGGCCAGCCCTACGGCTCGGTCGACGAGATCCTCCGCTCGGTGATCGCGGCGAACGTCTCCCGGCCGAACGAGAAGTTCCTCGGCTACCTCGACGGCCGCTTCCGCTGGGAGTCGCGGCGCACCAGCCCGCGGGTGCTGCTGCGTGCGGACCCCGGGTTCACCGCGCTGGTCGCCGACGTGCGCCGGCCGGCCCGCGGCTCCCACCCGACCGAGGCGGGCGAGGTGCGCTGGGCGGCGCTGCCGGTCGGGCTCGCGGGCGACCCCTCGCGCGGCGTCATCGTGATCGGCTACTTCACCGAGCAGGAGCACGAGTTCGCCGACGAGGCGGCGCGCCTGATGGGCATCGTCGGCGTCGGGACGGCGCTGCTGTCCGCGGTCGGCGCCTGGCTGGTCGCCGGCCGGATCCTGCGCCCGCTGCGCGACGTCGCCGCCACCGCCCGCACGATCACCGGCTCGGACCTGTCGAGCCGCGTGCCGCAGCGCGACCGGGCCCGCGACGAGATCGCCGAGCTCGCCACGACGCTGAACGCGATGCTGGACCGCGTGCAGAGCGGCGTGGTGTCGCAGCGGCGCTTCGTCGACGACGCCGGGCACGAGCTGCGGACCCCGATCACCATCGTCCGCGGCCACCTGGGGGTGCTCGACGCGACCGACCCGGCCGACGTCCGCGAGACCGTCGCGCTGGTCGACGACGAGCTGGAACGGATGAACCGGCTCGTCTCGGAGATGCTCGCGCTGACCCGCGCCGAGCAGCCGTCGCTGCTGCGCCTGGAGACGGTGGACACCGCCGCGCTGACCCGCGAGCTGTTCGACAAGCTCACCGGGCTGGCCGACCGGGACTGGCGGCTGGAGTCGGTCGCCGCGGTGCGGGTGCGGATGGACCCGCAGCGCATCACCCAGGCCGTCGTCGCGCTGGCCGACAACGCGACCCGCTTCACCGGCGCCGGTGACCGGATCGCGCTCGGCTCGGAGGTCGCCGGGGACCGGCTGCGGATCTGGGTCGCCGACTCCGGTCCCGGGGTCGCGCCGGAGGACCGGCGCCGGGTGTTCCGCCGCTTCGCGCGCGGCGAGGACGCCCCGCGCTCCGACGGCGCGGGCCTGGGACTGTCCATCGTGGACGCCATCGCGACGACGCACGGCGGCCGCGTCCTGCTGGAGAGCACCCCCGGGCACGGGGCCACGTTCACCCTGGACCTGCCGAGGAGCGAGACGTGACGAGCCGGATCCTGGTGGCCGAGGACGAGCCGCGCATCGCGTCGTTCGTGAAGAAGGGCCTGGTCGCGGCGGGTTTCGCGGTGACCGTGGTGCCCGACGGGCCGGGCGTGCACGACCACGCCGTCACCGGCGGCTACGACCTGCTCGTGCTCGACATCGGGCTGCCCGGCATGGACGGCTTCGAGGTCCTGCGCCGGCTGCGGGCCGCGGGCAGCGCCGTCCCGGTGATCATCCTGACCGCGCGCGACAGCGTGCACGACACCGTCGCCGGGCTCACCGGGGGCGCCGACGACTACATGGCCAAGCCGTTCCAGTTCGAGGAGCTTCTCGCGCGGGTGCGGCTGCGGCTGGAGCGGGCCCGGCCCGCCCCGGACCCCGAGGTGCTCGCGTTCCACGGCCTGGAGCTGGACCCGCGCACCCGCCACGTCACCGTGCACGGCACGACCGCGGAGCTCTCGGCCCGCGAGTGCGCGCTCGCCGAGGCGTTCCTGCGCCACCCGGGCCAGGTGCTGTCCCGCGAGCAGCTCCTGCGACTGGCGTGGGGCCCGGGGTCCGACGCCGCGTCCAACGTCGTCGACGTCTACGTCCGCTACCTGCGCCGCAAGCTGGGCGCCGAGTGGATCGCGACGGTCCGCGGCGCGGGCTACCGGCTCGAACCGGGCTGAACCGCGGCGACTACCCTGGTCGTCCGTGTCCCTCACCCTCGGCATCGTCGGCCTGCCCAACGTCGGCAAGTCGACCCTGTTCAACGCGCTGACCCGCAACGACGTGCTCGCCGCGAACTACCCGTTCGCGACGATCGAGCCGAACGTGGGGGTCGTCCCGCTGCCCGACGCGCGCCTGGAGAAGCTGGCCGAGATCTTCTCCTCGGAGAAGATCCTCCCGGCGACGGTGTCCTTCGTCGACATCGCCGGCATCGTCAAGGGCGCGTCCGAGGGCGCGGGCCTGGGCAACAAGTTCCTCGCCAACATCCGCGAGTCCGACGCGATCTGCCAGGTCGTGCGCGTGTTCGACGACCCCGACGTGGTGCACGTCGACGGCCGCATCGACGCCGCGAGCGACATCGAGACGATCGCGACCGAGCTGGTCCTGGCCGACCTGCAGACGCTGGAGAAGGCGATCCCGCGGCTGGAGAAGGAGGCGCGCACGCACAAGGACCGCCGCCCGGTCCTGGACGCCGCGCAGGCCGCCGTCGCGATCCTGAACTCCGGTCGCACCCTGTTCCAGGCCGACGCCGACGCCTCGCTGCTGCGCGAGCTGACGCTGCTCACCACCAAGCCGTTCCTCTACGTCTTCAACGCCGACGAGGCCGTCCTCACCGACGACGCCCGCCGCAAGGAGCTCACCGAGCTCGTCGCCCCCGCCCAGGCGGTGTTCCTCGACGCGAAGGTCGAGGCCGAGCTGCTGGAGCTCGACGACGCCTCCGCCGCCGAGCTGCTCGAGTCCATCGGCCAGGACGAGCCCGGGCTGGCCCAGCTGGCCCGCGCCGGCTTCTCCACCCTGGGCCTGCAGACCTACCTGACCGCCGGGCCCAAGGAGTCGCGGGCCTGGACGATCCCGCAGGGCGCCACCGCGCCGCAGGCCGCCGGGGTGATCCACACCGACTTCGAGCGGGGCTTCATCAAGGCCGAGATCGTGTCCTACGACGACCTGGTCGCCGCGGGGACGATGAACGCCGCGAAGGCCGCGGGGAAGGTGCGGATGGAGGGCAAGGACTACGTCATGCACGACGGCGACGTGGTCGAGTTCCGCTTCAACGTCTGACCCGGCCCCGTTTCCGCTGGGCAGAGCCTTACGGCTCCGGTGTGTTCGTCACCGGTTCGTCAGTAGCGCCGAGGACGGCCGTCAGCATCGAGTCCGCAGCGGCTCGTGTCCGGTCCTCCGCGGTCGGCCACAGGTGCGCGTAGGTGCTCAGGGTGACGGTCGCGCTGGAGTGTCCGAGCGCCCGTTGCACGGTCACCACGTCGCAGCCCGCCGCGATCAGACCGGAGGCGAAGTAGTGCCGCAGATCGTGCAGGCGGACTGTCGGGTGCCCGGCGTCGCGCCGGGTCTTGCGCCACCAGTAGCCGACTGTGTTCTGGTGCGGCGGGTTGCCGTTCTCTCCCCGGAACAGCCATCGTTCCGACCCGCGGCCGGCCAACCCGTCAAGGTGCGTGCGGACGATGGCGACCAGACCGTCGGCGAGGAAGACCGTGCGCTCGCTGCCGTACTTGGGCGCCCGGATCTCGACGGCTTGGTCGTTCGCCCGCTGCACCTGTCGTCGGACCACGAGCCGCCGTTCCGGTAGGTCGAAGTCGCCGACCCGGACCGCTGCCGCCTCCCCGAGCCGTAGGCCGGCGAAAGCGCACAGGGCGATGAAGCACGCGAACCGCGGGTCGGCTGCATCCAGGAAGTCGCGCACCTCGTCAGGAGTCGGCACCTCCATCGCGACGTCAGCCCGACGAGCGCGAGGGAGCTTGACGCCCTCACTCGGATCGGCTGCCAGGATCCGGTCCTTGACCGCCCCGCGCAGCACCGCTCGGACGTTGTTCACCCGGGTTCGGATGGTCCCCGGTGCGAGCCCGGGATCGCGATCAGGGCCACGGTCGGCGGTCTGCATCTCCTTGATCCACAGCTCGACGTGCGACCTCAGCAGCCGCTGTAGTGGGACATCCCAGAACGGCACGGAGCGGGCCGCCAGGCTCATCGCACGTGCGGTGCTCGGCACCCAGATCTGGCGGGCGGACCAGCGCTCGAAGTACGCCCCGAATGTGACCCGGCCAGCGGTCGGGTCGACGTAGTTGCCGCTCACGAGTGAGGTGGTCTGCTCGTCCAGCCACCGTTGGGCGTCGGACTTCTTCCGGGTGGTCCGGGTGATCTGCTTGCCGCCCGGGTACGGCCGGTACTGGGCCTGCCACCGACCGTCCGACAGCTTCCGCACACTGGCCATCAGGCGCTCGCCTTGACCTGGTCGGCGACCCAGCTCCGGACGTCGTCCGAGCGGTAGCGGACGTGGCGGCCGATCCGGACCCCCTTCGGTCCGTAGCCGCGGCTGCGCCACTGGTAGAGGGTCTGGACCGGCACCCCGAGGTACTGCGCGACATCCCGGATCGTCCACAGCCGGTCAGCGCTGATCATGGCGCGCTCCTCTCCGTTCGGGTGCGGCGTTGTTCGTGTCGGCGTTCGGCGATGCTGAGGGCGATCTCTCGTTCGGCGTCGTTGCGGTGGCCGATGTGGACGACGGCCCAGTCGTTGACCACCAGCACCGCCCCGAGTTCGGCGGGGGTGTCGAAGGCGGCCAGCGTCTCCCCGAGGCGGTAGGTCCGGCGGTCGCCGCGGATCGCTCCGAAGGTCGTGGAGTAGTTGCGGGATTTGGTGAGGAAGTGGCCGCGGAACCCGAGCATGTGCGCCCAGCGGCGCAGGTTCAGCCCCTCGTATTCCTCGCGGCCGCCGAGCTCCCACGCGGTCTCGATGAGCCGTCGGTGGTGGGGGGTGATGTCGAGGTGGTCGAGGTGGGCGATGTCGCGGATGGGCCGGTCGGTGGCTTCGGACTTTCCGGTGCCCTTGGTGGCGTACTTGGCGACGTAGGCGGCCAGGGCTGAGTCGGTGATCTCGCCGTCGTCGTTCTCCAGCGCGGCCGCGGTGGTGGAGGTGATGGGGCGGATGTCGACCTGCGTGCCCCAGGCGAGCACTTGCGGTGTGCCGTCGGGCCGGTCGACGGTGAGCGAGACGTCGTGGGCGGCGTCCCGGATGGCGGCGTGGAGCGCGTCGGTGGTGATCCCGGCGGGTGGGGCGGTCCAGGGCCCCTCGGGGCCGTCGAGGCGGACGACGGCGTGGAAGTGGACGAGTCCGCGGCGTTGGTACTCGGCGACCTTGGCGTAGGACAGGCGGGCGTGGTCGCGGAAGTCGCGGACCCGGACGCCGAGTGTCTGGGCGAGCAGGCGGCGGAGGCGGATGGCGAACCGGTTCCACAGGACGCCGGAATGGGCCTGCCAGAGCACCGCGCCTACGTAGTCGTGGGTGTCGGGGTCCAGCGCGCAGCCGACGCGGGGATCGTCGCGGTGGTGCTTGTCCCCGCAGCGGCAGGGGATGACGAGGCCGCGGGCGGTGACCCGGCGGGTGTGGACCGGCCCGAACGACGGCGCGGTCAGGGTGACGAACAGCCGCGGGTGAGCAGCAGCGGTCTCGGGGACGCCCTTGCCGCCGGCCATTCCGGAGCGCAGGAGGTGGTAGGCGTCGGAGGCGTAGCGGTCCGAGCACGCGGGGCAGACCGACGCTCGTCGGTTGCCGCACGGGGCCAGGATCTCTCCGTCTCGCTCGGCCAGGACGGTGCCGGTGGCGCGGTCGTAGATCCGCGAGGAGCCGGTGAGGTGGATCGGTGCGGCGCAGCCGCCGATGGCGGTGACCTCGCGTCGCCAGGTCTGGAAGCCGTCGGAGCGCAGCAGGTGGGACAGGTCGTGGTCGTGCTGGTCGGACGTGGTCGTGGCAGCCGTCATCACGGCATCCCTCCGAGGGACGGGGCGAGTGGGGTGTGGGGTGGCGCCGGCCCCGCCGGGAGCTGGTCTCGTCTGCGGCGGGGCCGGGCCGGATCACCGGCGGTAGAGGCGGTGTTCGTGCTCGATCTCGACCGGGCCGGGTGTGTAGCCGTGGTAGCGGGCCAGGAGTCGGGCAGCGGCCCGGTAGCTCGAGGCGTGGCCGACGGTGGCGCCGTGGTCGTTCTCGACCCGGTAGCGGCCGCCGTCGCGCAGCACGGTCCCGCCCTGCCCGGTGGTGCCGAGGCAGACCAGGGCCTTGCCGGGCTCGACCACGTCGACGCCGATCACGCCCGTGGAGCGCTGCGGTTCCTTAGCGGTCTCCGGTGCCCGTGTCGGTTCCGGGATGGGCCGGAGGTGGTCCCAGCGCGACACCATGTCCCGGGTCACCTTCGGCACGAGCACTGACCGTGCCGGGCCCTCGGCGCCGTTGTGGTGGAGGTGGTGGGTGCCGCCGAGCCGGAGGTGTCCGGTGTCAAGGAGCTGAGCCACGGTGTCCCCGTCGTGCCGGGCCAGTCCATCGGCGCAGCCGGGGCGGGCCGGGTCGGCGCGCAGGACCAGGCCGGTGCGCTCGATGACGAACAGCCCGGGGTCTTGGGCCAGGGCGACGACGCGGGCGACTTCGCGCGGGTCCTGTGTCGCGGCGGGGCCGTGGTCGGTGGTCTCGACGGTGACAGGGTCCCCGAACAGCGCACCCTGCACCGTGCCCGTCTGGGCGCTCATGCCGACCACCACCAGGTAGCGCGGGCCTCCCAGGACCACTCCCGGGCGAGCTGGCGGATCACGTACCACTCCGCCACGACCGCACCGCCCGTGACGAACCAGAACCAGCCGGACGCCGATCCGAGGTAGAGCCACGTGGCGCCGACGATCAGCGCGAACAGCAGGGTGAACTTGAGCCAGGTGCGCAGGACCCATGCGGTGGTGGTGCCCATCAGGCGGCCCCCCGCTCGGTGTCGAGGTCGATCACGTCCGCATCCGGCGGGGGCGTGCAGCGGGTCACCAGCTCGGTGATCTCGTCGTCGGAGACGAACGCCGCCCGGAACCGCACCGGCAGGCGGAAGCCCTTGTCGATCACGAACCCGATCCCGGCATGACGCGCGTCGCCGGGGATCTCATCAGCCAGCGCACCCCGCTCCCGCGCTCCCTCGCCCAAGACCATGTCGACGTGAGAGGCCGCGGTGACCCCGAGGCAGATCCGCTGGGTGAACAGCTCACGGACATCGACCACGTCCTTGGAGGGCTCCTGCAGGTAGCCGTGGACCGCGAACAGCGACGCCCGACCCTGGGTCATCACCTCCGCCAGCAGCCGCAGGGCGTCGCGGACGGAGGTGCGGTCGCCGTAGGCGGTCAGCATGGCCATCTCGTCGATCACCAGCAGCTCCACCGGCGTGCCGGTCGAGGGCGTGCAGGCGCGGATGTTCTGGTCGCGCATGTCGTCCTGCCGGTCGCGCATCGCGTCCCGGAACTCGGTCAGCAGCTCCAACGCGGCGGGCATCGAGGTGGCGTAGCGGTGGAACAGCGGCGCCCCCTGCTCGGTCTCCACACCACCCTTGAGATCCACCATCCACACCCGCACGATCCCGTCGCGGATGCACGGCCCCACCCCGCGCAGCGTCGACCAGAGCACGGAGCCCTTCCCGGAGCCGGAGGCGCCGGCCACGAGGCGGTGTCCGCCGATGACGGGCGCGGTGAACGGTTCGCCGCGCTCGTTGTCCCCGATCTCCACCGCGCCGAGGTCGACGTCCTCGGTGGTCTCGGGGATGTCGGGGGCGGGGATGGTGCGGGTGAAGGGCAACTCCCATTCGATGACGATCGCCACGACGCCGGGTCGGTGGCGGGTGATCGCGACCCGGTGCGCGATCAGGGCTTCCCACAGGACCGAGGAGCGTTCCTGCCAGTAGGCGACGTCCTGCCCACGGACCATGCGCACGTACACGGTGTCGATCGACGCCGACGACGACCGCACCCGCAGCACGCGCGGCACGAGCTGGTCCCCGGTGTGCCGGTGCTCCTTCGTCAGCCCGGTGTCGGACATGAGCTGCGCCCACCGACGGCCGCGGTAGACCGTCCAACGCCGCCAGGTGGCCCGTAGGGCGGGTGCGGCGAACCGGTCGAAGCTCGCCGGGTGAGCACGGCCCCAGACCACTACGGAGCCCACCAGCGCGCCGAGGAGGATCGCCGCCAGGATCGGCCCGAGGACGAGCGCCAACCCGAGGACGATCACGGGAACGGCGACGAACCCGGGATGCCGGGCGG
This sequence comes from Pseudonocardia spirodelae, assembly GCF_037727765.1. Taxonomy (NCBI): domain Bacteria; kingdom Bacillati; phylum Actinomycetota; class Actinomycetes; order Pseudonocardiales; family Pseudonocardiaceae; genus Pseudonocardia; species Pseudonocardia spirodelae. The sequence continues at coordinate 131,868 of NZ_JBBJUP010000012.1, forward strand.
TCCAGGCCAACGCCTGGAACTCCCGCCCCGGAGGCCGAGACGCACGACCCACATGAGTGCGAGCCGGGCCGTTCATACGAGTTGCAGAGCTACTACGCTTGTTCACTGCTACCAGTCCTCACGAGAGTTGTCGGGTAGCAGGGGCGCCCGCTGTGTGTTTCCGCCAAGAACCAGTGCAGCGGGCGACCCCACCACCCAGAGATGGGTTACTTCTGTTCGCGCAGAGCGCCCCGTGCCGAGTCCAGATGCACGGTCAGGTGCGCGACGTCGCGGGCAAGGTTGTCGTGGGTGTTCTTGAACCCGCCCGTCCGATACGGAATCCCATGCAGCGAACGGCGCAGCTCGCGCATCGCGGCATCCAGCTCCTCGACGGTGCGATCCACAGCCTTCGACATGGGTCACTTCCTCCATTCGCGGGAGACCAGCTCGGCCTCCCACTTCTTCGCGGCCGACGCCATGACCCGCAGGGAGGCGTGCGCGGTCTTCGCCGAGGCCCGGATCTCCTCCGGCGACGCAGTCGACCAGTGCTCACCCGGGACGCCGCTCTTGGCCGACATCCCCTTGCCGGACCGCTTGGGCTTGGAGTCGGTGGCCTTCGCGGCGACCTTGTCGGCTTCGGCGAGGGCGTCCCCGACCAGCTGTAATGCCCGCCAGAACTCCCCGTACTTGCGCAGCGCGCGCCGGTTGACCTTTGGCAGCGTCTTGACCCGGTCCCGGGCCCCGAGGTTGATCGCCACCGCTCAGACCCCCTTGCGGATCGCAAGCTGGGCCAGGCGCAGGCCCTCGGCGACCCCGGCCCGCCACGCCTGCTCCGTCGCCACGACGGGGTGCTCGGTGCGGGCCCAGCGGCGCCGCTCGATCTCCAACCGCCGCACCAGACGACCCACACCGGTCGTCACCCGAGGACGGGTACTCGTGTTGGTGTTCATGCCGTCATCTCCATTCCGACCGACGGCGCCGGGCCGTGGGTCTCGCCGTCTCCGAAGCAGCCCGGGCAGACCCCGGAACCACCACACGCCCCGCACTCGACCCCGCAGGTCGAGTCGCCGTAGCCGTCGCACACATCGCACGCACGGCTACCGCTGCATTCGCCACACACCACCGCAGATCACCCCTCGGCAGAGGACACAGGTGCCCCGTCTCGGAATTACTGGGAACTGCCGGAACACCATTCCGGCGCATGAATTGGGCCGCTACATCAGGCGGCCGGCCCGCACATCACCGCGGGCGACACCGACGGCTCAGAGGTCGGTCAGGAGTGGTTCTCGTCGTCCTTGCCCCGCCGCATCGGCGCAGGGGCCGGGTGGGCGTGCTTGAGGCCCATCGCCTTGAATGCGATCCCCGACACCGTGCGCCCGTCGGGGGACTCGATGGAGTACGGGTTGATCTTCGGGTCGATGAGCTGCACCCGGGCGTCCTCCCCGAACCCCTCACCCGGGTCGGCGGTCAGGGTCACCTTGATCTCCTCACCCTTCGGCGCCCGCTGCCCCGCCTGCACCTGGAGCTTCGCGAACAGCGACACCACGAACTGCGTCACCCCGTCCCGGTCGGTCACCGGCACCTCTGCACCGTTCGCGTCCTGACGGGTCTTGGGAGCGGGCGGCTCCACCACCGTGAGCTTGTAGCCGTCGAGCACCACCGGGAGGTCCCTCATCGCTCTCTCCTTCGTTCACCTGACCAGCTTGGCTAGCCATCTTAGAATGACCGACTTGGCTAGCCATGTCAAGTACGAATGAGGAAGATGGCTAGCCGGGCTAGTCAGCCGACCGATACGGTGGAGTCATGAGCACGCCAGCCGAGTTCCTCGCGCATCTGGACCCGGAGGATCCGCGCACTCCGTCGCAGCAGATCTCCAACCAGATCCGCGCCGCGATCAAGCTCGGCAAGCTCAAGGCAGGGGAGAAGCTGCCGTCGCAGCCTGACCTGGCCGAGCGCTACGGCGTCGCCCGCGAGACGGTCAAGGCCGCGCTACGCCCGCTCTACGCCGAGCGGCTGCTCATCAGCCGCCAGGGGAGCGGGGTGTTCGTCCGCGCCCAGACCGAGCTACCGGTGGGGCTGCGCCCGCACATCGAAGCCGCGTTCGAGCGCCCACACGTGCGCATCGACTTCGCCGGGTTCTCCGGCGAGACCCTGGCCAACACCCTGTCCGAGGTCCTGGACAAGGTCCGCGCCGGACGCCTGAGCCCGGAGTCCATCGCCGTGCGAATCATGCTGTCCGACCCCGGCGTCCCCCTCGCGCTCCCCTGCCGAGCCGACACCGCCGCCGACGACCCCGCCGTACGCAAGCGCGCCGACCGCATCACCCGCCGCGCCGTGGACAGCATCACCGACGGCGTCCAGGAGCTTGCCGACCTCGGTCTGGTCAAGACCGCGACCGCGGAGGTCCGGGCGCACAGCGCCTCGCCGCTATTCAAGCTCTACCTGATCAACGACGAGGAAGCGTTCTTCGGCTTCTACCCCGTCCTGGAACACACCGTCACCATCGACAAGGCCCCCGTGCCGATCTTCGACCCGATGGGCAAGGACGCCACCCTGTTCCACTTCTCCACCGGCGACGACGCCGACACCAGCAACGGCCCCCAGTACGTCACCCAAGCCCGCACCTGGTTCGATTCCGTGTGGACGACCATCACCCGGGAGTACCCGCAGTGACCCTCCCGACCGGAACCCGCACCCAGCTCGCCGACCTGCTCCGCGGGGCCCGGGTCCTGCTCCTGGACTTCGACGGGCCCGTCGCGCACCTGTTCGCCGGCCACCCCGCACCCGAGGTCGCCGCCGCCGTCCGCCAGTTCGCCACCGTCCACGGCATCGACCTCAGCGAGGTCCGCACCGATGACCCGCTGGTCCTGCTCCGAGCCGCCTACCGGAATTCCCCCGAGTCCGGTCGCGACGTCGAGGCCCACGTCATCGAGCACGAGACCCGCGCCGCGACCGTCGCCGAACCAACCCCCGGCGCCCACGAGCTCATCCGCACCGCCATTGCGACCGGTCACACCGTCCTGATCGTCAGCAACAACTCCGAGCGAGCCATCCGCACCTACCTGGCCCGCCACGACCTCACCGAACACGTCGCGCAGATCATCGGCCGACCCTTCGGGCACCCCGAACAGATGAAGCCCGACCCCCACCTACTCCGCACGGCCCTGGACATCACCCGAGCAGCACCGAGCGACGCTGTGTTCGTCGGAGACTCCATCACCGACGCACTCGCCGGGACAGCGGCGGAAGTGCCGTGCATCGGTTACGCCAAGCAGCCCGAGCGCGCCGAGGGCCTGGCCGACGCGGACGCCCTAGTCGTCGTCGACGACATGCACGCGCTCGCCACCGCTTTGCGCCCGTGACACCACTGCACCCCGACATCGCCCGCGCCGCACACGCGCGATGGCCCGACCGCGCACCCGCCTGGGTCGAGGCGCTCCCCGTCGAGCTGGCCGAGGCCTGCGCCGCACTCTCGGTCACACCGACCGGCGTGAGGTTCTCGGCCAGGTCAGCCCACGTGGTGGAGGCCACGACCAGCGCCGGTGCTCGATTGATCCTCCGGTCGAGCCCCGACCCTGACGCCGTTCACCAGGCCGCAGTACTGGACCAACTCGCGCGGGTGGGTCTAGCGCCTACTGTCCATCTCCTGCGGAACACCGCTACCAGCACGTGGACCGCGATGGACGCGGTCGACCCCGGCACATCGCTCGCCGAACAGGAGCCGCGACCGCGGGACCTCGCGAATGTAGCCACGATGCTGCGCACCCTCGTCGATGAAGACGGTGCGCCCCCTGCGCCGAGCATCGCGCCGTGGCTCTGGGCGCGACTTACCGATCCGCCGGCCCACGACCAGCCACCACATCGCGGCCCTGAGCCCGCCGCAGTCCGCGAGGCCGCCATCGTGATTCTCGACGAGCTTGCCGCCGACATGCCGGCCGGACTGTGCCACGCCGACCTCTCACCGCCCAACGTCCTCCACGGCCGCGGCCGGCTGTGGTTCATCGACCCCCGCGGGATGAACGGCGAAGCCGCGTACGACGTCGCTGTCCTCGCGCTCAAGCTCAGCGACGACCACCTCGACACCGCCCGAGCACTGGCCCGCAGCGTCGCCCTCTCCAGCGGCACGGACCCCGATCGAGCGGATGCATGGGTCACCGTCGTCGACGCTGCCACCGTCTAACTACAGCAGCAGGCCCGAACGTCAAGCATCAGGTGAGACCGGAACGTCAAGCATCAGCCGGGACACGACAACGGCATCAGCGCTCGCCGTGTCTAGACCTTCCATTCGGTATCAAGGCGGCGTGCCGCCGCCGCTCTCCCCGTTGAGGCTGGCCGGGAGCGTGCGGCCTCCGGCCGGTCTCCCGGCCAGCCTCAACGGCCGGGTGCGCTGGTCGTCCGAACGACCACGGCAGGGTCGCCCGAGGAAGCCCACATAGCTGAAATCAGGTGTGCTGCGGGTGGCTTTCGGCAAGCCGTCGAGCGAGTCAACATCGCAGGGCGGTAGGTTCGGTTGGTGGCGAACACGATCTATGAGGTCTTGGCGGAACTCCGCGCATCCGCCCTGTCTGAATCTGATAAGGGCGCTAAATTTGAGCGCCTAATGCAAGCATTCCTTACGGTCGACCCAGTCTTCTCCGACCAGTTCTCTAATGTCTGGATGTGGGCTGAGTGGCCCGGCAACAATGGAAAGCACGACACCGGTGTTGACCTAGTGGCCCAAGACCGCAACAGCGGTGAGCTAGTAGCGATTCAGTGCAAGTTCTTCTCGCCGGACACCGCGGTATCAAAACCAATGATTGACTCATTTTTGGCGGCATCCGGCAAGCATGGGTTCTCGCAGCGAATAATCGTATCCACAACGGACAAGTGGAACACAAACGCTGAGGACTCTATTAGGGACCAGGCGATCCCCGTCCGGCGTATCGCAATGAGTGACTTGGAAGCGTCGCGAGTTGATTGGACCTCCTTCTCTCTCGCGACTCCGGATAACCTACCTCTGCTTGACAAGAAGGTTGCACGACCTCATCAGAGAGTCGCCATTGATGAGGCTAAGGCCGGATTCAAGGCCGTCGACCGCGGCAAGCTTATTATGGCGTGTGGCACGGGAAAGACGTTCACCTCCCTACGTCTTTCTGAGGAAGTCGTTGGTGCTGGCGGGAAAGTGCTCTTCCTTGTGCCATCAATCTCACTCCTTTCGCAGACAGTTCGAGAGTGGGTTGGCGAGGCAGAGCTACCGGTCCGCCCTATTGCGGTATGCTCCGACTCGCGAGCCGCGAAAATGTCGAGTCCGAACGAGGACATTGCAGTCACCGATCTTGCGCTTCCGGCAAGCACGGATGTCGGTAAACTGCGTACACAGCTTGATTCGGCAGAGCGAGACGCCGAGGCATTGACGGTTGTGTTTGCCACCTATCAATCCATCGACGTCGTCGCGCGCGCTAACAGTGGTCGGCGCCCATTTGACCTCATCGTCGCCGACGAGGCTCACCGGACGACCGGCACGACGCTCTCCGGCGAGAACGAATCCGCGTTCGTACGCGTGCACGACAACACATACATTGCCTCTGCCCGGCGCCTCTACATGACCGCCACGCCAAGGATTTTCAATGATTCGTCGAAAGCGAAGGCTGGCGAAGCAAACGCCATCATCTGCTCCATGGATGACGAGTCCCTTTATGGGCCCGAGTTCCATCGCCTCAGCTTCGGCGAGGCTGTATCGAAGGACCTCCTAGCGGACTATAAAGTTCTCGTTCTTGCAGTTGATGAAGAGGCAGTCGCCCGCACCTTTCAGCAGCAGCTGTCCAGTGAAGAAAACGAACTCAATCTTGATGACGCGGCGAAGATTGTCGGTTGTTGGAACGGTCTCGCGAAGCGCGGGCTTTCTGAGCATTCCTTCGGCGCAGATGCAGAACCTATGAAGCGGGCTGTCGCATTCGCGGGCAACATCCGTGATTCGAAACGCATTGAAAGCCTCTTCACGGATGTCACCCAGTACTATGCGGCTGCCGGAGACGGGGGCGGCTCTAGCGGTGAATCAGATTCGGCCTTCTTGGAATGCAGCGTTCAACACGTCGATGGAACATTCAATGCGCTTGAACGGAACTCGCGGATCGATTGGCTCAAGCAGAAGTCGCCGCACGGTGTCTGCCGGATTCTAACCAACGCTCGATGCCTGTCTGAGGGTGTGGATGTTCCCGCACTGGACGCCGTGATGTTCTTGTCGCCCCGGAGATCCGTAGTTGACATTGTTCAGTCAGTCGGCCGGGTCATGCGGCGTGCTCCCGGGAAGCAGTTCGGGTACATCATTCTGCCGATTGGTATCCCGTCAGGTGTTCCGCCCGAGGAGGCTCTGCGAGACAACAGCCGGTACGCCGCAGTTTGGGAGGTACTCCAGGCGCTCCGAGCACATGACGAGCGGTTCGACGCTATGGTCAACCGGATTGATCTCACAAAGGACCGTGACCGCAAGATCAATGTTATCGGCGTCGGTGGCACGCCGAACTCGAACGGCCCGGTGCAAGGAACACTTGATCTCATATTCGGCGATCTCGACAACTGGCGAGACGCGATTTATGCGAAGATTGTTTCCAAGGTCGGCACCAAGCGGTACTGGTCTGAATGGGCCGCGTCCATTGCGGATCTAGCGGTAAGGCAGACTACGCGGATTAATGCCTTGCTGGCGGACCGGCAGGGGGGTGTTGCTGTTGAGTTCGAGAACTTCTTGGAAGGTCTGCGAAACAACCTAAACGAAGGAATCACGCAAGCAGACGCTATCGACATGCTTGCGCAGCACTTGATAACTCGACCAGTCTTCAATGCGTTGTTCGAAGGCTACAACTTTCTCGACCAGAACCCAGTCGCCCAGACGATGGAGAGGATGCTAGTTGCGCTCGATGAGCACAACGTCGAGGACGAGAACAGGGTTCTCGAGAAGTTCTATGAGTCAGTGCGTCTACGAGTGGCTGGCATCGATACCGCGGAAGGACGTCAGCGGATTATCGTAGAGCTGTACGAGACGTTCTTCGCAACAGCTTTCAAGAGAACCGTTGAAAAGCTGGGCGTTGTCTATACCCCGATCGAAATCGTCGACTTCATTATTGCCTCAGTAGACGATTTGCTACGACGCGAATTCGACCAGGGTTTGACCGACGAGGCTGTGCATATTCTTGATGGCTTCACCGGGACGGGGACCTTCCTCGTCCGACTGCTGCAGTCCGGTGCCATCCGCCCCGCGGATATTGCACGGAAGTACGCTACAGAGCTTCACGCAAATGAAATCCTGCTGCTCGCGTACTACATTGCAGCCGTGAACATCGAGTCAGCATTTCAAGATATCGACGACCCGAATCACGCCGGCAGCTACAAGCCGTTCCCGGGGCTTATTCTAACTGATACTTTTCAGTCTTGGGAGGACGACGATCAAGGCGATTTGGAGATCTTCCCGGAGAACAACGAGCGGCTAGAGCGGCTCAAGTCGCTGCCAATTACGGTAATTCTCGGGAACCCGCCATACTCTGTTGGTCAAGAGTCGGCTGACGACAACAATCAGAATGAGTCGTATCCAAGTCTCGACGCGTCTATCAGAGAGTCCTATGCGGCGCAGTCAGAGGCAACGCTTCGGCGGAACTTGTACGACTCGTACGTAAGAGCGTTTAGGTGGGCATCTCTCCGGATACGAGAGCGCGGCGTGATTGCTTTCGTTAGCAACAATGCCTTCCTTGAGAGCAATACGTTCAGTGGTATGCGGAAGGTCCTGACAGCAGAGTTCACTGATATCTATATTCTAAATTTGCGCGGAGATCAACGTACCGCAGGAGAGGTGTCTCGCCGCGAGGGTGGGAAGATCTTTGGGGGTGGCAGCCGGGCGGGTGTCGCAATAACAATCTTGGTCAAAAACCCAGCGAAGCAGGGTCCAGCGCGATTGCGTTATGCGGACATTGGTGCTTATCTAAGGCGAGAAGAGAAGCTGGAGCGCCTGACCCGGGTAGGGACAATTGAGTCGTTCGACTCGGTGGTGGAAGTAACTCCCAACGAGCACGGGGACTGGATCGGCCAGCGCCGCGAGGACTTCTCGCAGTTCATGGCGATGCGAGGTGAGGGCGCCATATTTCACGCCACTTCGCTTGGAGTATCGACGAACCGCGATGTCTGGATGGTTGGGTCGGCGAGCGCGAAGGTTGTTCGGAATGTGCGCCGCCTAACAACTGCGTTCAATGCTGCCCTAAAAGCAGGCCTTGGCTGGGAAAAAGTTGCAGGCTCCGAAATATCGTGGAGTCGGGGGCTCAAAGCCCGCTTTGGCCGCGGTCGGCTACTTGATACTGCCGACGCATCGGTTGTTGAGTCCGTGTACCGGCCGTTCTTCAAGCAGTGGCTGGCTACGACTCCCGCACTTTTGGAGGCACAGGGGACGAGTCTCCCGATGTTCGAGGTGCCGGGCCAGCGCGCGATCTGTGTGCTGCGGCCAAATGACCGTACGCCTTTTGCGGTCTTCATGGTGGACCGGCCGCCGAACTTGGCACTATTCATGGACCCAGCGCAGGTTTTCCCGCTCTATGCTCCCACAGGTGAGGATGCTGATGGTGTTCTTGATCTGGAAATGGATGGTCCTTCAAGCAATGTCTCGGCCTCCGCTCTGAAGCGATTCAACGTCGCTACAGGAGGCTCGTTCGATTCCATCGACCTGTTTTACTACGTGTACGGAATTCTTCATTCTTCGCAGTATCGTGAGGTCTACGGCGTCGACCTGACCAAATCCCTGCCAGGCGTGCCGGTCGTTCGCGATCCGACCCCGTTCATCTCCGCAGGGCGGGACCTAGCTGAGCTGCATTTGAACTATGAATCAGTAGCGCCTTACCCGCTAGATGGCATGAATGTTGAGCCGACAGGCGATCCGCTCGAGTTCTATGCCGTGACGCGGATGGCATTCAAGAAGAAGCGCGTAGAGGGCAGGCTGACCTCCGATAAATCTGCGATCGTTTACAATTCGAACATTACGATATCCGGAATTCCCGCGGACGCGTATCGCTATACTCTGGGGTCTCGGTCGGCCGTCGAGTGGCTTATCGACCGCTATCAGGTTCGTCCCGACAAGGCGTCATCGGGGATTATCAACGATCCGAATGATTGGAGTCGAGAAGTGGATCACCCACGGTACATCCTCGAACTCATCGCTCGAGTCGTGTCCGTCAGTGTGTCGACTGTGCGGATTGTGGACTCTCTGCCTCCCCTGGATATCGTTCAGGAATGAGCTCAATCTGCGGCTCTGTGTGAGCCGGTGGACCAGGAGAACCGGGCTGGAACGGTGCCCTCGCCGGGCGGGCAGATCAACAGGATGGGGGCCCGTGCCACCCCGACGACCTCCCCAAGGGCTACCACCCGGCCACCCGTGGGCGGAGCGTCCGTGGGTTGGCCGGCGGTGGCGTTGAGGGCCGCCCACGGGCGGCCGGATGGTCGGGCTGCGCCAGGTCGACGGGATGGCACTCGGGAGCGGGCGGCGGGCTTTCAAGCTCGATCGTCCGCTGTCGAGGCCATCTCTGGTTCGTGAAAACCCCAACAACGAAAAGGGTTCTGACCGAAGAGGAGGTATCCCCACTGGTCAGCGGCGCTTTCAACGCCTGGATCAGGCGGCCTGTCAGGTATCCCGGGCGATCTTGTCGATCTGAGGTGTCGTCGGCTCCTGCCAGGCGCAATGCTGGCTAAGCTCCGCTGACTTCAGTGAAGCCACCCTCGTCTGCCTCATACACGCACTCGATGCCGCAGATACTTAACAAATTGAGGAGGTCCTCCGTCGGAGTCCTAGGAATCAGAACCGCGAGCTTTGGGGTGGGATTGATATGGCGGCTATAATCGAGTAGCTGGCCAATCGCCATGCGAACGGCGACTCGATCTGAAGTCCCTTTAGCTTCGTAGAGTCGGTTCGCGGTCACGTCAAAGAGGTCGGTGTAGAGGGTTACGTCGTCCCCTGGCGGACAAATCTTGAACCGGCCGATCTCGTGGCCTTTCCCCTCCAGGTGCGCGGCGAAGCGTTCGACAAGCTTAGCCTCCTCCTTGATTCCGCTAGCTGCCTCCTTGGCTGCTATTGCATAATCAAACGTCTGTGAATTCTCAAGGGGCACCGCGGCGGCTACGGCTTCGAAGGGCACTTCGGAAATCTGCTCCAGCTCGGCCGCTGGCGCAGGCGTGCTTACAGCCTCAGGTTGCTTGCCGTCGTCCTGGTCGCTTACGTCGAGTAGGAGCTGCCCCGCTCGAAGCTCGGCGTAACCGCGGTTGTCCACGGCAAGATCGCCAATCAAAGTTAGCTGCTCAGCCAGCTTTCGGGCATGTGCGGCTCCGCTCGCAGTGAGTACCCAGTGCCCATCCCCGCCAGCCTCGAGTAGGCCTTCCCGCACCATGTTGGCTCGCTCAAAGCTCGCGTTGTTCTCCCACTTCGTCTCGAACGGCCTGCTGGGAGGCGGAGTCACGTCCTCCTCCGTCCAAGACGTATCGTGCTGGCTCCGAAGTCGGTCGAGTACCTGTTTCCTAGTCAAGGCTCGACCTTGGTTCTCTAGTAGGACCTTGAGAATGCGGCTACGCAGCACGTGGCGGGAAGTGAGAGCCATGTGCCTTATCCTGCCGCACCTCCCACGCGTCCTACTTGGTGGTGGCACCCGGCGTGCGGCGGGCAGCCTTGATGGCCTGGAGCGCCGGTCCCAATCCGTGGTCGATGTTCAGGGGGCGTCAGCACGTTGACCAGCCAGAACGGTCCTTATCAATACTCCACGTCTGATGGAACCGCGTTCCCACCGAAGTGCTCATGCCTTCGCGACGAGGATTACCCCGGGGCCGATCTGTCCGTCGGCGGGAAGTCGGAGTTCGGCCGTCGGCTGCAGTCCGGCCTGCTCAACCAGCGCGACGAGCTGGTCTGGCTGCCACAGGTGGGTCGTCCAGCGCACCGGGACCCCTCCGTAGGCCTCGGTGCGCACGAGGTCGCCGTTGCCGACGTGGGTCCCGATGATCAGCTGACCGCCCGGCACCAGTGCCCTAGCGAAGGACGAGAGCACCTGCGGCAGGACGAGACGAGGCAGGTTGAACAGGGACCACCAGCCCACTATGCCGCCCCACGATCCCTCAGCTAGATCGAGGTCGGTCGACGACCCGACGCTGAACGTGCACTCCGGATGGAGACGGCGCGCGTGCTCGATCATCCGGGGTGACAGGTCCACTCCCGAGACGTCGAGCCCGCGTTCGGCCAGGTAGGCGGTGACGGTGCCCGGTCCGCAGCCGACGTCGAGCACGGGGCCCAGACCGCGGACTGCGTCAGCGAAGACATCCATCGCGGCGCGGTGCCACGGCATGAGGCGGATGTCGCCGAGGCTTGTCGTCGCCACCATGTCCACGTAGGTGTCGGCCACGCGGTCGTAGGAATCGCGGACGACGTCAAGATCGGCAGGCTGCGCTACCGAAGGCCGACTCACGTCTGCGGCTCCAAGGGACGTCGGTTCAGGCGTGTCATGGAGCCAGGGATAGCAGCCAGCACCGACAACTCCGCACCGGCCGGTCTGGCGGGGCACATCTGGGGCACATGAGGGCCGGGACGGCCCAACACTCGCTGACACGACGTGGCAGCGGGTGGGCTGGTGATCGAGGGCTCCGAGGCAGAGGCGCAGGCAGGAAGCGAGCCTGCTTCGCGTTAGTCGAGCGGGGCTCGTCCGGTGATCTTTGACGGCCGCGTGAGTGTCTAACTGAATGACAACCGACCGACGACCCGCCGGACGTCCACGGACGCTACCGGACTCCTGACCAGCGCAAGAGCGGACTCGGGCGCTCGTCGCGACCACCCTGTCAGTGCCTAGCAGGCAAGTGGATCAACTGCGCCCTCGCCGGGCAGGCAGATCTCCGGGATGGCGGCACCGTGCCATCCCGGCGACCTCCCGGAGGGCGTACCGCACGGTCACCCGTGGGCGGAGCGTGGCACGGTCGGGTGCGGTTGCGTCGAGGGCCGCCCACGGGCGCCCGCACGGTTGGTCTGACGACAGGTCGACGGGATGGCACTCGGAAGGCGCGGGGGGAGCGGGCGTGCCCCCGGGTTACCCCCGGAAATCAACAGCAGGAGCCGACGACGGTCCGTCGCTCGTAGACGACGCGGCTGCGAGTCCGTGCAGCGCACGAGGGGTAACGGCGAACGTCGAGCGTCGCCGGAAGTAGTGGATCTTGTCTCCGCGGGTTGAGGGTCCAGCAAGTCGTGGCTCAGGGACGAGACCCCGCACTGTCGTAGTAGCGGCGGCGAGCTGCTTTGACGACCTGTGTGGTGGGGCCTGAGGCGTGGTCGACGTTGAGAGGCGGTCGCAGAGCCCGGATGACATCAGCTTCAACGTCACGCGGGCTCGGGTGCTCGCACCAAGACACACGGAGGTTCTCGCCCATCCACTCCGTGAGTCGTGCTTCATCGTCGTCGACAAGAACGACGCGATCGGTCCAGCGGGTCCGATACTCCTGCTCATCGAGGAGCAGGCCGGCGAGTGTGCGTCGAAGGGTAGAGCTGCCACTCCGACGCAGGTGGTTGGAGGCGAGTCGCGCGCGGAGCTTCGTCGCGAGGCCGACGTAGAGAAGCCTCAGGTCCGGCACCGCCGGATGGGGAAGGCCTGGCAGACCAGGCAGGATGGCAGGAGGCGCCCACCAGGCGTAGATACCCGGCGCAGAGGGGGCCAGGATGCGGACATCCTCGGTGCGGACCGGATTGTCGATCAGCGCGTCGATGACGGCCTCGATTGGTGGGGGAGCAGGCGACACCATGGCAGTCTGCCGAGCAGTCGAGCGCCGAGCTAGCTGTTCGTCAGTCGTTCGTCAGCGCGTCCACCAACGGCAATAGGCAACGACAGTCATCCGAGCAGGTTCACGCTGGTCGGGGCATGTTGGATCGTGAACGCCGCAGGTCTGCGGATCGCGCTGATTCGTTCCGCTTCAACGTCTGACCCCGCCGGGCCGGGCGTCTCATATCGCGACGCCCGACTGTGTCCTGCGCCACTACCGTCGGACCATCCGTGACGACCGCCCGGTTCCGGGTCCGTCGCGGGTCCGCGCCCGTCCCGGTGCCGCGGCCCGATCCGACCCGGGGGAGCACATGGCCGAGCAGGTCCACCGGTTGATCTACCGCAGCCGCAGCGAGATCCCCCGCGAGAACCGCGAGGTGGTCCTCGCGGAGATCTTCGACGTGGCCCGGTCGAAGAACAAGAGGTCCGGTGTCACCGGGGCGCTGCTGATCTCCGACAACTGGTTCGTGCAGACCCTCGAGGGCGACGAGGCGACGGTCAGCGGTCTGTTCGAGACGATCAGCCGCGACGACCGGCACACCGACGTCTCGGTCATCGAGTCGACCACCGTGGACGCCCGGGTGTTCGCCCGCTGGTCGATGGCGCGCATCTCGGTGGCCGGGCGCTCGGACATCCCGCTGCACGACGTCGACGGCCGCATCCGGCCCGCCGCGCCGGACCGGCCGGGACGTGAGCAGCAGGACCTGCTCACCCGGATGCGCAACACGATCGGCGCCGACTCCGTCTGACCCGGTCGCCGCGGCGGGTCAGCCCGACCAGACCGCGGCCAGCACCGAGGACAGCGGCTGCAGCTCACGGACGAGCTCGGCGAGCTGCGCCTCGGTCAGCGCCGTCCACGGCGGCACGGCGAGGGCGTCGGTGTGCGCCTCCACGCGGTCCTTCACCGCGCGTCCGGCGGCGGTGAACCGGCCGTCGGCGTCGACGAGCCCACGGCCCCGGAGCCCGGCCATGACCTCGGTCAGCCGGGCGGGGGGCAGGTGGTGCACCCGGCCGAAGGTCTCCGGCGGGTGGATGCCCATGTCGATGGCGGACAGGATGTGGGCCTCGGTGCCGCCGACGCCCTCGACGAGCAGGGCCGCGACGTGGCCGTCGCCGCGGTGCTCGCGCAGCGTCGTGGCGCAGTGCCACAGCCGGGCCACCGGCTCGGTGGGGACCGGCAGGGTGCGCATCCCGGCGTACATCGGCCGGCCGTTCACCGGCGCGCCCGCCGCGGCCGTCGCCACCAGCTCCGCGGCGCGGGCCAGGCCGGCGGAGTCGCAGGCGGTGTCGCCGAGGATCCGGCGCAGCGACCGCACGCCGCCGCGCTGCCACGCGGCGAGCGAGGCCTCCGGCGCGACGGTGTCCCAGGCGCCGGGGATGTGCCGGGCGGCCTCGCCCTCGGCGAAGCTGTAGAACGCCGCGTGCACGACCTCGGCCGGGACGCGGCCCAGCGGGGCGGCACGGGCGGCGAAGTAGCCGTCCCAGTAGGTGCGGTGGCCGAGTGCGGCCATCTCCTCGTTCGTCTCGTCGGCGAGGTAGGTGACCAGGCAGATCGGCTCGAGCAGCTCGTGCAGGCGGCGGGCGGTGTGCGCGGTGGGCATGAACGGGCCGACCGTGGCCGGGCCCGGAACTCAGCGGTCCACGCCGCGGCCGGCCCCGGTCCACCCCGCGACGTCGCAGCGCCCGCCGGCCCGGTTCCCGGCGGCGAGGACCGTCCCGTCCGCACGCAGCCCGAGGGTGTGCTCGGACCCGGCGGCGACCGCGACGACACCGCGCCAGCCGCCGACCTCGCAGCGGCCGTGGCCGGGGTCGCCGGTCGCGAGCACGGTCCCGTCCGCGCGCAGCGCGACGGTGTGCGCGCTGCCCGCGGACACCGCGACGACCCCGCGCCACCCGCCGACGTCCCCGGGGAGGCGGCCCGCCGCCACGACGGTGCCGTCGGCCAGCAGCCCGACCGTGTGCAGGTGCCCGGCCGCGACGGCGACCAGGTCGCGCCAGGTGGTCACGGCGCACTGGCCGTACCGGTCGTTCCCGGTGGCGACCGCGGTGCCGTCGTCGCACAGGCCGACGGTGTGCCAGTCGCCGCAGGCCACGGTGCGGATCCCGGTCCGGCCGCCGAGCGCGCCCTGTCCCTCCGCGGTGCGCCCGGCCGTGAGCACGGTGCCGTCGCCGCGCACGGCGACCGTGGTCCGCCAGCCCGCCGCGACCGCGACGACGTCGCGCCAGTGCCCGGTGGCGCACTGCCCGTCGCCGTCCCAGCCCGTGGCGGCGACGGTGCCGTCGGGCGCAGGCCGACGGTGTGCGCGCGGCCGGTGTTGCGGGCGGTGTGCACGTTCCCCACCGCGACGGCGACGACGTCGCGCCAGCCGTCGACGGCGCACTCGCCCGCCCGCCCGTCGCCGGTGGCGAGCACCGTCCCGTCGCCGCGCACGGCGACGGAGTGCCGGCGGCCGGCGGCGAGCACGCCCGTCCCCGCCCGCGCGGGAACCGCACCGGTCACGGCAGCGTCGCGTGCACGGCGTCGCCGTCGACGGCGGTCACCGCGCCCGCCCGCCGCAGCACCGCCGTCGCGGCGGCGTTGCCGGTCGTGGTCTCGGCGAGCAGCGGGCCGGCGGCCCGGTGGCGCAGCATCGTCAGCACCGCGGAGCCGACGCCCCGCCCGCGCTGCCCGCGGACGAGCCACAGGCCCGCCTCGGTCCCGCCGGGCACCGGCTCCAGGCGGGCGGCCCCGGCGACCGCGCCGTCGACGAGCACGGCCCACGTCGTCTCGACCGGGGCCGCCGTCGCGACCGACCGCTCCCGGTGGAACGCGAGGAACGCGGACCGCCGCCGCGCCGTCCAGCCGGGCGGGCCGGGCACCGGCGGCATCACCTCGTCCGGGTCGGCCCCGGCGACGGCCGCGTCGCAGAGGGCCGCGAGCAGCAGCTCGTCGAGGCGGCGCAGGGCGAGGTCCACCGGCCCAGGATGGGGTCCGCGCGCGGCGTCCGCACCGGGATTGCGCCGCCGCGGCCGCCCCGCCGCGGGTGCGGGCACTCGACCGGTGGAGTGATCTGCCCCGATGGCGTTACTCCGGACGGACGACGTCGTTGGGCACCATGAGACCCCGCGTCGGTGGCGAACGGCCGCGTCAAGGGGCGTTCGGCGCGCCCGCCTGCCGCCGTTCGGCGATCGATACACGCCCGGCGCCGGCGTCCCGTGCGACGAACGGTCCGACCGCGCCGCGCCGGAGCGGGCACTTCCGCAGGTGGGCGGGCACATGACGGGTGCTCGCCGGGATCCGGTCCATGCCTGCAGGACCCAGAGACGCCCGTGGTGGCGTGCCGTTGCACCGGTGTGATCCATCCCACTTATCGGCGCCCATGTGTAACGATCGGCGAAGTGTCAGATTGTCACGCAGGGTCACTCATCGACAGATGATGGATAGCACTCTGTGTAGTGATTCTGCGGCGAGCGGTCGCGCTGGAGCCGCGGAAACGGACAGCGAGCGTCCCGAACGAGGGGGTGCTCTCGCTTGGGTGACCGGCGTCCGTACCTTCTGCGGCACCGGCTTGTGACTGAGAGTCAGTGACCGCGGCCGGATCACACCGACACAAGGAGTGCCATGAACGCCCCCGAGACGACCCCCCGCCGTCGCACCGCCCGGCGGATCGCCGCCGTCGGCGCCCTCACCCTCCCGCTCGCACTGGGCTCGGCCGGGCTGGCCTTCGCCGGCGACTACGGCGACGGCGACGGCCACCACGGCAAGGACCGCGACTGCGCCCCCTCGGTCGCGTCGCAGAAGGGCGGCCTGCTCGGCCTCGACGCCGCCGTCGCGCCGCAGCTGAACGTCGGCGGGATCCTGAACCAGGGTCCGGTCTCCCAGCAGTCCGCCTCGGTCGACCGCTCCAACTCCGGCATCGTCCAGAGCGGCTGCGGCGCGGGCCAGGCCGTCCAGGTCGACGACCTGGTCGGGCTGGGCCTGGACGTCAGCCCGTCGGTCAACATCGGCGGCCTGCTGTCCGGCGGCCCGGTGTCGCAGTCCACCACCACGGTGGACGAGAGCAACTCCGGCATCGTCCAGGGCTGAGCCCCGGACCTGCTAAGGCACGTGCCGCCCGGGCCGCTGGACCCGGCCCGGGCGGCACGGCCGACCGGATCCTCCGAGCGACGCTCAGAAGTCCCGGCGGACCAGCATCCGCCACGCCCACCCGGCCGCGACCTCGGGTGGGGGCAGCGGGTCGCGCTCCAGCCAGCTGGCCGCGACGCCCAGCAGCGTCCAGGTCAGACCGGCCGCGAAGACGTCGAGCGGGAGCCCGAACTCCTCCTCGGTCATCCCGAGCCGCACGGTCGTCTCGGTGACGACCGCCTGCATCCGGCGGCGGATCCCGGCCGCGGCGTCCGGGGCGGCGGCCCCGCCCAGCGCCTGCCGGTAGAGCGGTGCGTGGTCGGCCAGATGGTCGAACCAGCGCAGCAGGGCCGCGGGGGGCTCGGGACCGATGTCGTCCATCGACAGGCCCGACAGGTCGGCCCCGGCGTCCGACGCCCGGCCGGCGAGCGCGTCGGCCAGCAGCATCTCCTTGTCGGTGTAGTGCTGGTAGAAGCTGCTGCGGTTGACCGCGGCCCGCCCGGCGACGTCGGCGATCGTGATGCGCTCCAACGGGTGTTCCCGGGCCAGCGCGAGCAGCGCGTCCTGGAGACGCCGTCGCGTCCGCACGGCCCGGGGATCCACGCTCACCATTGTGCCGAACGGGTGACGCGCGCCGTCGGCGCCCCGCCGCCCGCCCCGGTCACGACGTGCGGTTGCAGGGCGGGCCCCACATGCCGGCCCGCTGCTCCTGCGCGATCCGCTGCCCGTTCTCGAAGCCCGGCCGGTACCGCCCCCGCCCCGGGTCCACCCACCCCGCGACCAGCGCCGCGTCGGTGTAGGACTGCTGCGTCCCGACGACGAGGTAGGCCGGCCAGGCCGGGGCGTCCGCCGCCGTGGCGGGCAGCGTCGGGTCCGGCACCAACGTCACCTCCTGCCCGCCGAGGAACCGCTCCGCGAACTGCTGCGCCCCGGCCCGCGCGCACGCCGGCGTCGAGGACGTGTCGACACCGATCACCGACACCCGCACCGGCCGGCCCTGCACCTCGACCACGACCGTCGCCGGGTCCACCACCTGCCGCACCCGCCCGTACAGCGTCGGCGGGCCGGTCAGCGGGCCCAGCACGGCGGGCCCGGGCTCCGCCGCGGTCGCCGGGGTGTCGGACATCCGGCCGATCGTGAGGCCCCCGACGATGCCGAGGACGATCAGGGCCAGCACCGACAGCAGGGCCGCGGTGCGGCGCGGGCCGGTGGACCAGGCGGACAGGCGTGTCCGGGCGCGGTGACGCGGTTCGGGCAGCATGACCACAGTTCGTAGCCGATGGGGCGTCCGGTTGCCCACCGGACGGCGTCATCGGCAGCCGGCCGTCGAGAGGCCCGCCCAGCAGGCGGGCCCGCCCGCCGGTGGCGTGGCGGCCGCCGGACCGGCGACACCCGCCCCGAACAGGGCCAAGAGCAGGACGGACCCGGCCAGGAACAGGCGGGGGCCCGCGGGGCGGGGACGGCGGCGCAGCGGGGTCATGCCGGGACCGTCGCCGTCCGGGCGGCCGGTGTTGCGGGCGGAGGATCGCCGTCATCAGGATTGGCGACGCCCGGCGGCCCGCGGCGGGGCAGGGTCGGGGCGGAGGGCGACCGGCGGGGGAGGAGGCGCACCGTGCACAGCGGCTGGAACTGGGACGACGCCGCCGTCGCCCTGCTGCTGGCCGCCACCCTGTGCGGGGCGGGTGCGGGGCTGCGCGCGGTCGTGCCGCTCGCCCGGCGGGTACCGGCGGGCGGGGTGACCGGCTCGGCCCTCGTCGTCGCGCTGGCGGCGGCGCTGCTGCTGCGCGACCGGCCGGGGCTGCAGGTGGCCGCCGTGGTGCTGACCGGGGTGCTCGCGGCCGCGACGTCGCTGGCGCTGCGGAGGCACGGCCGGGCGGGGGACGGTCGCTGCTAGGTTCACGAGCGCCCGTCCGTCCGACCGGGAGGCCGCGTGATCACCGTCCGGGAGCTGGGTCCCGACCACTGGGAGACCTGGCGCGACCTGCGGCTCGCCGCGCTCGCCGAGGCCCCCGAGGCGTTCCACAGCCGGTTGTCGGACTGGCTCGGCGCGGGGGAGCAGGAGTGGCGCGAGCGGCTCGTCGCCCCCGGCCGCTACCTGGTGGTCGACGTCGACGGTCGGCCCGCCGGGCAGACCGTCGCGGTGCCGCCCGACCCGGACGGCGTCGCCGACCTGATCTCCTTGTGGGTCGCGCCGCACGCGCGCGGGACGGGCGCGGCGGTGGCGCTGGTCGAGGCGGTCGACGAGCGCGCGGCGGCGTGGGGTGCGCACACGCTCGCGCTGCACGTCGTGCTCGGCAACGAGCGCGCCGCGGCGTTCTACCGGCGGCTGGGGTTCACCGGCCGTGGCGTCGTCGACCGGCCCGACGGTATCCACGAGGTCCGCATGGACCGCCCCGTCCGGCGGCCCGCGCCCCGGTGCTGACCGTCCGCCCGGCCGCGCCCGCCGACGGGCCCGCGCTCGGCCGGATCGACGCCCTGACCTGGACGGCCGCGGTCAGCCCGGCTCCGCCGCGGACCGAGCCGTTCCTGCAGCGGGTCCCGGTCGGCGAGGTCCTCGTCGCCGACGACGACGGCGCCGTCGCCGGGTACGCGATCGCCGGGCCCGCGCCGCCCGCGGTCCCCGCGCACGCGCACGTGTGGCTGCTCGCCGGTCTGGCGGTCCACCCCGGGCACGCGGGACGCGGCGCCGGCCGTGCCCTGGTCGAGGCGGCCACGGGGCGTGCCCGCGCCGCCGGGGCCCGCAAGCTCACGCTGCGCGTGCTCGGCGGCAACACCCGCGCCCGGGCGCTCTACGCGCGCTGCGGGTTCGTCGAGGAGGGCGTGCTGCGCGCGGAGTTCGTGCTGGACGGCGGCCCGGTCGACGACGTCCTCATGGCCTGCCACCTCGCCGGGCCCGCGCCCGGCGACGGTGGAACTGTCGGGGGTCGGTCGTAGCGTCCGCGCCATGACCACCGCCCGGCCGCCCGCACCGGCCCCCGCCTCCGTCCCGCCCCGGGTGGCCGCTGCGCTGCGGGCCTCCTGGGGGCGCGACACCTGCGACACCGCCGACGTCGCGGACTGGTCGCCGCGGCGTCCCTCGCGCGGGCAGTGCGGCGCGACCGCGCTGGTCCTGCACGACCTGCTCGGCGGGGACCTGCTGCTCGCCGAGGTGTGGCTGCCGGACGGGCGGCTGCAGGGCTACCACTGGTGGAACCGGCTCCCCGGTGGCGCCGAGGCGGACCTGACCCGCGACCAGTTCGGGCCGGGGGAGACGGTCCAGCCGCCGCGGACGGTCGTGCGCCCGCCGGGCCCGCCGCGGCGCTGCCGCCCGCAGTACGAGCTGCTGCGCCGCCGGGTCCTCGACCGGCTCGCGTCCGCGGGGTGAGGCCCGGGGCGGGCGGGGCTCAGCCGGTCGGGCCGTCCGGGTCGCCGACCGCGTGGCGTCCCGCCGCCTCCTCCCCGCGGGCCTCGCGCAGCAGGTCCCGGATCTCGGTCAGCAGCTCGACCTGCGTCGGCTCGGCGGGGGCCGGTTCCTCGCCGCGCCGCCGTCGTTCCTCCAGGGTCTTCAGCGGCAGCACGACCAGGAAGTACACGACGGCCGCCGTGATCACGAACGTGATCAGGGCGTTGACGAACGAGGCCCAGTCGAAGGCCACCCCGTTCACCTCGAAGGAGCCTGCGAGCTCGCCGCCCCCGGAGAAGAGCTGGATCAGCGGCTTGAGGAACGCCGCGGTGAAGGCCGTGACCACCGCGGTGAACGCCGCCCCGATCACGACGGCGACGGCGAGCTCGACGACGTTGCCGCGCAGCAGGAAGTCCTTGAAGCCCTTGATCATGTCCGCCCCCGGGGGCTCCGGTGGCCGGTGGGTCCGGCCGTGCGGGGACGAGCCTGGCACTCCTCGCGAGGGGACGGACACCCGTGCGCCGGAACGGGTGGGGCGGCGGTGCGGTGCGCCCGCCGCCCCGCCCCCGCTCAGCGACGGCCGCGGCGCACGGCGTCGGCCAGCGTCCCGAGCAGCGCGTCGGTGGTGTCCCAGGACATGCAGGCGTCGGTGACCGACCGGCCGCGCACCATGTCCGGGCCGAGCTCCTGGCGCCCGGCCTCGAGGAAGCTCTCCATCATCAGCCCGGTCACCGCGCGCTCCCCGCCGGCGATCCGCCGGGCCAGCTCGGCGACGACCACGGCCTGCCGCTCGCGGTCCTTGCCGCTGTTGCCGTGGCTCGCGTCGACGACGACCCGCTCGGGCAGCCCGGCCGCGCGCAGCGCCGCGACGGTCGCGGCCACGTCGTCGGCGGAGTAGTTGGGGCGGGTGCCGCCACGCAGGATGACGTGGGTGTCGGGGTTCCCGGTGGTGGTGACCAGGCCGGCGAGCCCGTCGGCGTTGACGCCCATGAACACGTGCGACGCCGCCGCCGCGCGCATCCCGTCGGTCGCGGCCCGCACGTCGCCGTCGGTGGCGTTCTTGATGCCGACCGGCATCGACAGCCCGCTGACCAGCTGGCGGTGCACCTGGCTCTCCGCGGTGCGCGCACCGATCGAGCCCCAGGTCACGACGTCGGCGATGTACTGCGGGGTGATCGGGTCGAGGAACTCGCAGCCGACCGGCAGCCCCAGCGCGGTGATGTCGAGCAGCAGGGTGCGGGCGGTGCGCAGCCCCCGGTTCACGTCGAACGTGCCGTCCAGGCCCGGGTCGTTGATGAGGCCCTTCCAGCCGACGGTGGTGCGGGGCTTCTCGAAGTAGGTGCGCATGACCACGCACAGCTCGCCGGACAGCTCCGCGGCGCGCGCGGCGAGCCGGTGGGCGTAGTCCAGCGCGGCGTCCGGGTCGTGCACCGAGCACGGCCCGGCGACGACGAGGAGCCGGTCGTCACGACCGTCGAGGACGTCGGTGACCTGCGCCCGGCCGCGGGTGACGGTCCCGGCGACCTCGGGGGTGCACGGCAGGTCGTGGCGCAGCAGCGCGGGGGAGATCAGCGGGCTGATCCGCTCGATGCGACGGTCGTCGGTGGGGGCGACCTGCGGCGAGACGGTGCTCGTACTCATCGGAGTCAGTAGTCCTTACCCGGCGGGACCACCCCGGAACGCCTCGCCCGAGCCGGTCGCTGTGCCGGCTCGAGGGGATGGGGGTCAGCGCACCACGGCGCCCGCCAGCCCATCCCGGGCCGGCCGGCGAAACCAGTAGTAGGCGCTGCGCACGACCCGACCGTACCCCACGCCCGCGGCGGACGTGGTACGACCGGGGCATGCGGATCGCCCTCGCCCAGATCGTGTCCACCCCGGACCCGCGGGAGAACCTCGCCGAGGTGGAGCGCCGCACCCGCGCCGCCGCGGAGGCCGGGGCGCGGCTCGTGCTGTTCCCCGAGGCGACGATGTGCTGCTTCGGCGTCCCGCTCGGCCCGGTCGCCGAGCCCCTGGACGGCCCGTGGGCCACCCGGGTGCGGGAGATCGCCGCCGGCGCGGGGATCACCGTCGCCGCCGGGATGTTCACCCCGTCCGGGGACGGCCGGGTCCGCAACACGCTGCTGGTCACCGGGGGCGGCGTCGACACCGCCTACGACAAGATCCACATGTTCGACGCGTTCGGGTTCGCCGAGTCCGACACCGTCGAGCCGGGCACCGAGCCGGTCGCGGTCACCCTGCCCGCGCCCGCAGCGGGCGGCGACCCGGTCACGGTCGGCCTGTCCACCTGCTACGACGTCCGTTTCCCCGGGCTGTACCAGCGCCTCGCCGACGACGGCGCCACCGTGCTGCTGGTGCCCGCCTCCTGGGGGGCGGGCGAGGGCAAGCGCGCGCAGTGGGAGCTGCTGGTGCGTGCCCGGGCGCTGGACACCGGCTCGTTCGTGGTGGCCTGCGACCAGGCGGACCCGACGACGGTCGGGCGCGCGCACGGGAAGGCCCCGACCGGCATCGGGTACAGCCTGGTCGCCGGGCCGCGCGGCGAGGTGCTCGACGCGCTGGGGGCCGAGCCCGGGCTGCTCGTCGTCGACGTCGACCCGGCCGCGGCGGCGACGGTCCGCGAGCAGGTCCCGGTGCTGGCCAACCGGCGCTTCTGAGCCGTGCTCAGCCGCCCGCGGTGGTGATGCGGTCGGAGATCTGCGCGGCGAGGTCGGTGTCCTTCGCGGTCAGCCCGCCCTCGGAGTGCGTGGAGAGCCGGAAGGTCAGCCGGTTGTAGCGGATGTCGATGTCGGGGTGGTGGTCGGCGGCCTCCGCGTCGTCGGCGACCCGGTCGACGACGGCGACGGCCGCCTCGAAGTCGGGCAGCGTCGCCGTGCGGACGAGGGAGTCGCCGTCGCGCTCCCAGCCGGGCAGCTTCTGCAGGGCGTCGGTGATCTCGGCGTCGGACAGCGTCGGGGTGGCCATCGCCCCATCGTGGCGCAGGCGGGCCGCCGCGTCGCGACGGGACGGCCCGGGCGGCCCCGCCGGGGGCCGGGTCAGCCGTCGCGCCGGGTGAGGGCGAACAGCGTGGCCCCGGCCCCGGCGACGACGAACCCGGCGGCCCGCGCGGTGGTCGCCCAGGCCGCCGCCGGGTCGGCGGGCACGGCGAGCAGCCCGGCCAGGACCTCGTGCCAGTGCCCCGAGGGCAGCACGGGCGCCAGCGGCTCCCACAGGACCGTCACCAGCGGGGCGACGGTGAGGGCGGCCAGCCCGGTCGCGACCACCCCGGCCGGGCGCCGGACCAGCGCCGACAGCGCGAGCAGCAGCATCCCGAGCCCGCCCAGCTGGACGGCGGCCCAGCCGGTGAGCGCGCCCGCCCGCAGCAGCGTGGCGCCGGCCCCGAACGGGCCGGAGCCGAGGGCGAGGCCACCGCAGACCAGTGCGGACAGCACGGTCGTCGCGGCGGCCGCCACGGCGGTCACCGCGACCGCGGCGGCCTTCAGCGCGAGCAGGCGGCCCGGGCCGACCGGGGCGAGACGCAGCGCGTCCAGGGTGCCGCGGGCGCGTTCGGCGGCGAACGCGTCCGCCGCGACCAGCACGACCGGCATCCCGAGCGCGAACGCCGCGGGCTCGGACAGCGCGACGCTCAGCGTCCCCAGCGCGAACGACAGCCGCCCCGGCTCGCCGGCGAGCGCGATCGTCGCGAGCAGCGGGACGAGCGCCGCCGCGGCGAGCACGACCGCGGTCCGCGGCCGGAGCAGGGCCAGCTCCAGCTCCGCGCGCAGCAGTCGGCCGAACGGGGCCGCGGTGGGCCGACGGGCGGCGGGCCGCGGCGCCCGCGGGACGGGCGCGGCGGACCACCCGTGCGGTACCGGGGCGTGCGCCGGTGCCGGGGCGGTGGCCGGGGGCGGCGCCGCGGCCCAGTCCGCGACCGGCGGTGGGGTGCCCGGGTGGGCGGGACCCGGCGCCTGCTCCGGGCGCACGGCGGTCACCGCCCCGCTCCGGCCGCCCGGCCACCGGCCGCGACCGGGCCGGGGTCGCCGGTGAGCCGGGCGAAGAACTCCTCCAGCCGCGCCACCGGCCGCGTCGCGCCGTGCACCGCGACGCCGGCGTGGACCAGCGTCGCGACGACGTCCGGCGCGGCCGGCCCCGGCGCCACCACCACCCGGTCGCCGGGCCCGCGGGCGGCGTCGATGCCGCGGGCGAGCAGCGCGCGCACCGCGAGCTCGCCGTCCGGGGTGGTCACCACCAGCGCCGACGGCCCGGCGTCGAGCAGCTCGTCGAGCGGGCCCGCGCACAGCAGCCGCCCCGCCTGCAGCACCGCCACGTGGCTGCACGTCGCCTCGATCTCCCCGAGCAGGTGCGAGCTGACGACGACCGTCGCCCCGGCCGCGTTCATCTCCGCGATCAGCCGCCGCACGTCGCGGGTGCCTGCCGGGTCGAGCCCGTCGGTCGGCTCGTCGAGGACGACGAGGCGGCGCCGGGTCAGCAGCGGCACGGCCAGCCCGAGCCGTCGTCGCATCCCCGGCGAGTAGTCCCCGGCCCGCCGGTCCGCGGCCCCGGCGAGCCCGACCCGGCGCAGGACGGCGTCGACCGCGGCGGGGATCCGGGAGGAGTCCAGCAACGGCTCCGCGGCCGCGGCCCGCAGCAGGTTCTGGCGCCCGGTGCGGTGCGGGTGCAGCGCGGGGGTCTCGATCAGCGCGCCGACGTGCGGCAGCACCTCCGCCGCGCGGTGCGGCAGGCGCCGGCCCAGCAGCTCGACCTCGCCGCGGGTCGGCGCCAGCAGCCCCAGCAGCATCCGCAGCAGCGTCGTCTTGCCCGCCCCGTTCGGGCCGAGCAGGCCCAGCACCGACCCCATCGGGACGTCGAGGGTCACGTCCTGCACCGCGGGCACCGCGCCGAAGCCGCGGGACAGCCCGGCCGCCCGGACGGCCGGGGGACGGGCGGCGGGGGAGCCGGGAGTCGGGTGCACGGGCCCAGCGTGCCGCCTGCGGTGCGGCGAGCGGGCCGTTTCGGTGAGATCGGCCGGCGAGGAGGTCGCGGTGGCGGCCCGGGGTGGAAGGATCACCGGGGTGCCGGTGCTGACCCTCGACAGCCATCTGGACGGACCGCCCCGGCTGGTCGCCGGCGTGCTGCGCGAGACCGCGTCCGCGGCCCGGGCGCTGACCCGGGTGGGCGCCCGGTTCCACGCGCCGTCGGCGCTGCTGGTGGCGGGCGACGAGATCCGGGTCGCGCTGCCCGGGGGCCTGCTCGCCTGCCGCACGCGGATCACCCGCGCCGGTGCGGACGGCCTGTGGTCCGAGCTCGCGGCGGGCCCGGCGGCGGTGCTGCGGCACGCCACGAGCGTCCGGCCCGGCCCCGGCGGCGGCACCCGCGTGCACGACGAGCTGACCTGGCAGCCGCCGTTCGGGGTGCTGGGCCGGGTGTCCGACCCGGTGCTGGCCCGCTTCGGGGCCCGGCTGCTGGCCGCCCGCCGCGACGTGCTCGCCGAGCGCGTCGCCGAGCTGTCCCGGGCCGGTGTCGTGGTCGGCGCCGCGATCGTGCGCGACGGCCGGCTCCTCGTCGCGCAGCGCTCCTACCCGGCCGAGCTCGCCGGGCGCTGGGAGCTGCCCGGGGGCGGTGTCGAGGCGGGCGAGGACGAGCGCGCCGCGCTGGTGCGCGAGTGCGCCGAGGAGCTCGGCGCGCAGGTGGTGCCGGGCGGACGCCTGGGCACCGATCTGCCGATCGGCCGCCGCGTGCTGCGCATCCGCACGGCCCGCCCGGCGCCCGGCTCGCCGGAGCCGAGCGCGCGGGAGCACCGGGAGCTGCGCTGGGTGGGGCCGCACGAGGTGGCCGCCCTCGGCTGGCTCGACGCCGACCGGGCCGTGGTCCCCGAGCTGCTGGACCTGCTGCGGGACCCGGCCGGCTGAGCACCGGCCGCGGTCCACGGTGCCGCGACGACGATCACCGCGGACCGGGGGGAACCGTCCGGGCCCGGCCGTCGTCCAAGGCGCATGACCGACACCCCGGCCCGCCCGGCCAGCCCGCCCGCCCGGCTCCGCCACCGCACCGCCGACCCCCTGGAGACGGTGATCGCCGCGCAGGACGGCCTCGTGACCCGCGCCCAGGCCCTCGCGCACGGGCTGTCCACCGATCAGGTCGACCGCCGGCTCGCCGCCCGCCGCTGGGTGCCGGTGCACCCGTGCGTCTACCGGCACGCCGACCATCCGCCGGGGGAGCGGGCCCGGGTCCGGGCCGCCGTGCTGTGGGCCGGGCAGGGGGCCGTGCTCAGCGGGGCCGCGGCGGTGTGGTGGTGGGGCCTGGGCGACGCCGCGCCCGCGGTCGTCACGGTGACCGTTCCGCGGCGTCGGGCGCCCCGGCCCCGCGCCGGTGTCGTCGTGCGGCGCCGTGACCTCGACCCGGCCGACGTCGGTGCGCACGACGGGCTGGCGCTGGCCCGGCCCGCCGCCGCGGTGCTGGAGGCCGCCGCCGACCCGTCGGTGGCCGCCGACGCGCTGCTCGACCGGGTCCTCGCCGACCGGTCCGGCCGCGCCCCGACGGCGGCCGAGCTCGCCCGGGCACACGCCCGCAGCCTCGGCGCGCACGGCTCCGCCGCCGTCGGGCGGCTGCTGGCGGGGGCCTCGCGGCGGCTCGCGGCCCGCACCCGGCACGCGCTGCGCGCCCTGCTCACCGGCGGCGGGGTCCGCGGCTGGCGGACCGACGTCGTCGTCGCCGGGGTGCCGCTGGACCTCGCGTTCCCGGCGGCGCGCCTGTGCGTCGAGGTGCCGGTGGGGGCCGGCCCGGCCACCGGCGACGGCTGCGGTGGCGCCTGGCGCCACGCCGTCCTGCGCCGCAACGGGTGGCGGACCGTGGTCGTGGAACCCGCCGAGCTGCGCCGCCCCGACGACGTGCTGGCCCGGCTGCGCGAGGCACTGACCGGGCTCCCCGCGGGACCGGGCGGCAGCGCGGTGCGGGCGGCGGGGTGAACGGGAGGCGGACAGGACCCCCGCCGGGGACGACGAGGGCGCCGTCACCCTGTGATCCCTGCCATGTCCCGGCGGGTCGCCGGACGGTGCGGGGACCACGCGGCGACGCCGTCGCGGCGGGTCGCGCACCCCCCCGCGGGCCACGCCGCGACCCATGTGGCGGCCGCCGGGGACGGCCCCGCGCAGGATCGGGCACACCCGCCGGGTGCGGGATGTCGTCGCAGGTCAGGCGGTCATACGTCCGTTCAGTAGATCCGCGCGACCTTGATCGCGCGGTCCAGCGCCTTGCCCCGCAGTTCGTCCGCCCCGGCCTTGCGCAGGCGCAACGCGACGACCGGACAGCTCTTGCACCGCTTCGGCTTGGACCGGCAGCACTTCTTCTTGACCTTGCCCATGATGAGGTCAGCCTAACCTGCGCCCGGAGCGGGGTGAAGGACTTGCTGCCGATACCGTTGGGGTGTGACCATCCCTCGTTCCGCCTCGGCCGTCGATGCCGCCGGCGACATGTCCGGCCGTCCCGCCCTGCGCAACGTCGCGATCGTCGCGCACGTCGACCACGGCAAGACCACACTCGTCGACGCCATGCTGCGTCAGTCCGGCGCCTTCGGCGAGCGCGCCGAGCTCGTCGACCGGGTCATGGACTCCAACGACCTCGAGCGCGAGAAGGGCATCACCATTCTCGCCAAGCACACCGCGGTGAACTGGCACGGGACGACGATCAACGTCGTCGACACCCCCGGCCACGCCGACTTCGGTGGCGAGGTCGAGCGCGGCCTGTCCATGGTCGACGGCGTCGTGCTCCTGGTCGACGCCTCCGAGGGCCCGCTGCCGCAGACCCGCTTCGTGCTGCGCAAGACCCTGTCGGCGGGCCTGCCCGTCATGCTCGTGGTCAACAAGACCGACCGGGGCGACGCGCGCATCGCCGAGGTCGTCGACGAGTCCCTCGAGCTGCTGCTGGAGCTGGCCGACGAGCTGGAGCTCGACGAGTCGGTCACCGCGCACCTGCTCGACCTGCCGGTCGTCTACGCCTCCGGGCGGGCCGGCAAGGCGTCGCGGATCCGCCCCGCCGACGGCGAGCTGCCCGACTCCGAGGACCTCGAGCCGCTCATCGAGACCCTGCTCGACGTCGTCCCGCCGCCCGCCGACGACGTCGACGCCCCGCTGCAGGCGCACGTCACCAACCTCGACGCGTCCAGCTTCCTGGGCCGCATCGCGCTGTGCCGCGTCCGCGCCGGCGTCCTGCGCCGCGGCCAGTCCGTGGCCTGGTGCCGCGAGGACGGCTCCACCCCGCGGGTGAAGATCACCGAGCTGCTGCGTACCGAGGCGCTGGAGCGCGTCCCGGCCGACGAGGCCCGCGCCGGTGACCTCGTCGCCGTCGCCGGCATCGCCGAGGTCACCATCGGCGACACCCTCGCCGACCCGGAGTCCCCGGTCGCGCTGCCGCGCATCCACGTCGACGAGCCCGCCATCTCGATGACGATCGGCACCAACACCTCGCCGCTGGCCGGCCGCGACCCGGTGCCCGGCAAGAAGCTCACCGCGCGCCTGGTGAAGAACCGCCTCGACGCCGAGCTCGTCGGCAACGTGTCGATCCGCGTCCTGCCCACCGAGCGCCCCGACGCCTGGGAGGTCCAGGGCCGTGGCGAGCTCGCGCTGGCCATCCTGGTCGAGACCATGCGCCGCGAGGGCTTCGAGCTGACCGTGGGGCGGCCGCAGGTCGTCACCAAGACCGTCGACGGCAAGCTCCACGAGCCGTTCGAGCAGCTCTCGGTCGACGTCCCGGAGGACAGCCTCGGCGGCGTCACCCAGCTGCTCGCGGGCCGCAAGGGCGAGATGGGCGACATGGTGCACGGCGACGGCCGGGTCCGGATGGAGTTCCGCGTCCCGTCCCGCGGCCTGATCGGCTTCCGCACCGAGTTCCTGACGATCACCCGCGGCGCGGGCATCGCCAGCCACGTCTTCGACGGCTACGGCCCCTGGGTCGGCGAGATCCGCACCCGCAACAAGGGCTCGCTGATCTCGGACCGTTCCGGGCCCGTCACCCCGTACGCGATCGACCAGCTCGCCGACCGCGGCACGCTGTTCGTCGGCCCGACCACGCTGGTCTACGGCGGCATGGTCGTCGGCGAGTACACCCGCAACGAGGACCTCGAGGTCAACATCACGCGGGAGAAGAAGCTGACCAACATCCGCTCGTCGACGAGCGACGTGCTGGTCAAGCTGATCCCGCCGACGATCCTGAGCCTCGAGCAGTCGCTGGAGTTCTGCGCCCCCGACGAGTGCGTCGAGATCACCCCGCAGAACGTCCGCATCCGCAAGATCGAGCTGGACCCGAACCTGCGGGCCCGGGCGCGCTCGCGCGCGAAGGCGGCGGCGAACGCCACGAAGTGACCCCGCGGCCGCCGCGACCTGCGGTGCTGCGCCCCGGTGAGCAGAGCAGAGCCTCACCGGGGCGCCGCCCGCTGCGCGGCGGTGGGCGGGGCGCGGACGCCGGCCGGACCCCGTCCGGCACCCGCTCGGTCCCCGGTGGGGATACTGCGACGGTGAGAGCACGTCGAGGATCCCGCGCGCTCCCGGCGCTCCTGCTGGCCGGGCTGCTGGCGCTCACGGCCTGCACCGCGGACCCGCAGCCGGCGCCCCCGCCCGCGACCGACCGGCCGACCGAGCCGGTCGCGGCCCCGACCCGGATCGTGGTCGGCGTCGACGACCTCGGCCCCGGGTTCAACCCGCACCTGCGCTCCGACCAGTCCCCGGTGACCACGGCGATCGCGTCGATGACGCTGCCGTCGGTGTTCCGGCCCGACGCCCGGGGCGTCCTGCAGCTCGACCCGACCGTCGCGACGTCGGCGACGGTCACCTCGCAGAATCCGTTCACCGTCAGCTACGAGCTCGACCGCGACGCGGGCTGGTCCACCGGCGCCCCGATCGCGGCCGAGGACTTCGTGTACCTCTGGCAGCAGATGCGCGGCCGGCCGAACACGATCGGCGCGGCGGGCTACCGCGAGATCACCGACGTGCGCTCGCGCGCCGCGGGCAAGGCCGTCGACGTCGTGTTCCGCGAGCCCTACCCGCACTGGCGCGAGCTGTTCGACGACCTGCTGCCCGCGCACCTGCTCAAGGACGCGCCCGGCGGCTGGACGGCACCGTTCGCCAACGGCGTGCCGGCCTCCGGCGGCCCGTTCCGGCTCATGCAGGTCGACCGCCTGCGCGGTGAGGTGCTGCTCGCGCGCAACGACCCGTACTGGGCCACCGCGTCGGTGGCCGACGAGATCGTGCTGCGGCGCATCCCGGCGAACACCCTGCCGACCGCGCTGGAGAGCCAGGGCGTCGACCTCGCCCTGCCCGAGGCCCGTCCCGAGATCACCCAGGCCCTGGACGTGCTGGCGGCCGGGGCCCGGCCGCCGACCGTGCAGCGGGCGCCGCGGCCGTCGGTGCAGCAGCTGGAGTTCCGCACCGGCGACGGACCGCTCGCCGACCCGCGCGTGCGCGAGGGCATCGCCGCCATGCTGGACCGCGACGCGATCCGCGAACGGGTCGCCCCCGACGCCGTCGCGGTGAACGCCTTCGGCGCGGCCCCCTCCGACGCCGGCTACGTCCCGACCGCCCCGGCCGGCGCGCCGGGCCGCCCGGACCCGGCGGCGGCCGCGGCCGCGCTGACCGAGGCCGGCTACGTCCGTGGCCAGGACGGTCGCTGGACCCTCGCCGGGCGGCCGCTGACCCTGGTCGTGGGCGCCGGAGCCGAGCGGACCGAGGACGTCGACATCGCCCGCGTCGTCGCCGAGCAGCTCAAGGCGGGCGGGGTCGGGGTGACGATCGTGGCCCCGTCCGCGCCGGACCTGCTGACCGAGCCCAGCGTCACGCCGACCACGCCGACACCCACGACCACACCGGCCCCCGGAGCCGGCCCCGTCCCGGGTGGCGACGGCGGCGCCGCCCCGGCCACCACGCCGGCGCCCACCACGACTCCCGCGCCGACCACGAGCGGGGCGCCCTCGGGCAGCGGTACCCCGGTGGCGGTCGACGTGCTCGTCGCCCCGCGGATCGCCTACGGCGCGATCGGCCCCCGCCTCGACTCCGACTACGGCTGCCCCACCGACCAGGTGCCCGAGGCGCTGCCCGGTGCCGCCTGCTTCCCGGCGCTGCAGCCGCTGCTCGACGACCTGCTCGTCGCGGACCGGCCCGACCCGGCCGTCGTCGCGGAGGCCGAGCGGGTGCTGTGGCGCCAGCTCCCCGCGCTGCCGCTCTACCAGCCCCAGGGCCTGGTCGTCAGCAACCCGCAGACCGACGCCGCCACCCACGTCACCCCCGGCCCGATCCGGACCGGCCCGATGTGGGACGCGCGGCTGTGGGCCGAACCGGAGGGCTCCGCCGAGCAGCCCACCGGCGACGCCGAGCCGGAGAACTGAGCCGGGGGAGCACACCGCCGCACGGCTCATCGGCGCTGCTCCGGACGGCCGCATCTCGCTGCGACACGGTGACGACGAGTGGTACGTAAGTACCAAATATGTTTCGACCCGCATCGGCCTCTGTCCCACGCAACGGTCCCGTTGTTACTGTCCGGTCCGGCCACGGTCCCGTGATTCCGGTCAAGCGGTTTACCGCTGGGCGGACGGCGGGTCCCGCGGCTGGAGGACCGCGCTCCCCGCGTGCCTCCCGGCGGCCCCCGGCGCACATCCGGCGGGTCGTCACGTCCCGGACGGGTGCGACAACGACGTGCACCCACGACATCTCGAGAGGCACGGCAGATGAGGGGAAGAAGGGCGGCCGCCTCGGCCATCGCCCTGACCGCGGTCGTGGGGCTCGTCCTCACCGGCTGCAGCCAGCAGAGCAACACGGGGTCCTCGGGGGGTGCGGCGCAGGCCGGACAGGGGTTCCCGGAGACGCCCGACCCGGAGCTGGTCGCCGGCAAGCCGGGCGGCACGTTCCGCCTCGGCATCACCGAGCCGACCGCGATCGACCCGTACAACGTCCAGGAGTCCGAGGGCGCCCTGGTCGCCAAGCAGCTGTTCACCGGGCTCGTGCAGGTCAAGCCCAACGGCGACGTCTACGACGGTGTGGCGTCGAAGTGGACCCCGAACGCCAACTGCACGCAGTGGACGTTCGACCTCAAGCCGGACCAGAAGTTCTCCAACGGCGCGGCGCTCACCTCGGCCGACTTCAAGCGCGGCTGGGAGCGGACCTCCGCCAAGGCGTCGGCCTCCGAGGTCGCCTACCACCTGAACCAGGTGCAGGGCTTCGACGAGATGCAGGCCGGCACCGCCCAGCAGCTCTCCGGTGTCAACGCCACCAACCCGAACCAGCTCGTCGTGACGCTCAAGGAGCCGAACTGCGAGTTCGAGGTGCGCACCGCGCACCCGGCGCTGTCCCCGGTCCCGGCCTCGGCCGGCGCGGCGGACAACACGGCGTACAACGACACCCCGCTCGGCAACGGCCCGTTCAAGATGGACGGCGCGTGGCGCCACGACCAGGGCATCCGCCTGGTCCGCAACGACGCCTACACCGCGGGCCCGAAGGCGAACCTCGACGCCGTCGAGATCACGATCACCCCGGCCGACTCGGGTTCGGACACCGAGTACAACGGCTTCCGCAACGGGCAGTTCGACTGGGCCCGCATGCCCACCCCGGTCCTGACCCAGGCCCGCGGTGAGTTCGAGCCGCAGGGCAAGTGGCTGTCGAAGAAGACCGCGGGCATCAACTACCTGCAGGTCCAGGTCACCAAGCCGCCGCTGAACTCGGTCGCCGCGCGCAAGGCGATCTCGATGGCGATCGACCGGGCCGCGATCACCGCGGGCGTCTTCCAGGGCGCCCAGGCGCCGGCGACCTCGATCCTGCCGCCGTCGTTCACGAAGGTGTACCAGGAGGGCGTCTGCACCGCCTGCACCTTCAACCCGGAGGAGGCGAAGAAGCTGGCCCAGGAGGCGGGCTTCCAGCCGGGCACCGAGCTGAACTTCCAGTTCAACACCGGCGCCGGTCACGAGGAGTGGACCGCCGCGGTGCGCCAGCAGGTCGAGCAGAACCTCGGCATCAAGGTCACGTACTCCGGCGTGCCGTTCCGCGACATGCTCGACAACCAGCAGGCGCCGAACGCGACCGGTATGTACCGCTCGGCCTGGGGCGCGGACTACCCGACCGCGGACAACTTCCTCGGCTCGCTGTTCGCGACCAAGTCGATCGGCGCCGCGACGCCGAACGACCCGGCGCTGGGCAACAACCGCGGCCGCTACTCCAACCCGGAGTTCGACCGCGTGCTCGCCCAGGCGAACGCGACCCCGGACGAGGCGCAGCGCGACGACCTGTACAAGCAGGCCGAGAAGATCGCGATCGGCGACGACCTCGCCGGCATCCCGATGTTCCAGCGCCAGCAGTACCGTCTGATCAACACCGAGCAGTTCGCCAACGTCGGCATGGACTTCTTCGAGAACCCGACGCTGGACGTCATCACCCTGAAGTGATTCCGCCGCTGCGGGCCCGCACACCCGAGACCCGGGTGTGCGGGCCCGCGGTGCGGGTCCCCACCTGACGGGAAATCCACCACCATGGGCCGCTTCGTCCTGCGACGCGTCCTCCAGGGCATCCTGGTGGTCGTCGTCGCGACCCTCCTGATCTTCCTCGCCACGTTCGCGCTGGGGGATCCCTTCGCCTCGTCCGGCGAGAAGGCCGTCCCGCCCGAGATCGCCGCGATCAACCGCGCGAAGTTCGGGATGGACCAGCCGCTGCCGCTGCAGTTCCTGCACTACCTGGGCAACCTGTTCACCGGTGACCTCGGGATCGACTTCGACCAGCGTCGTCCGGTCACCGAGCTGATCGCCGCGACGCTGCCGAACACCATCCGGCTCTCGCTCGTCGCCCTGGTGTTCCTGATCCTCATCGGGGTCAGCGCCGGCGTGCTCGCCGCGGTCCGCCGCTACTCCTTCTGGGACGCGCTGGTCACCGTCATCACCACGATCATGATCGGCATCCCGACGTTCGTGCTGGGCATCTTCCTGGTCGCGAACGTGTCCGGCTGGGGCCCGTTCCCGCCGGTGCCGCGCAGCTTCACCATCGAGGTGCCCTGGTACCAGGACGTGCTGCTCCCGGGCCTGACGCTGGCCGTCATCGAGTCGGCGTTCGTCGCCCGGCTGATGCGCGGCTCGATGCTCGAGGTCATGCGCGCCGACTACGTCCGCACCGCGCGGGCCAAGGGCCTGCCCGAGTCGACGGTCATCACCAAGCACGCCATGCGCAACTCGCTGCTGCCGGTCGTGACCTTCGTCGGTCTGACGCTCGGCACCTACATCGGCGGCGCGATCATCACCGAGACGATCTTCCAGTACAACGGCACCGGCTACCTGCTGGCCCGCGCGATCAGCACGAACAACTCGCCGGTGATCATGGCCGTCGTCGTCTACTCGGTGATCGCGTACGTGCTGCTCAGCATGATCGTCGACGTCCTGTACGCCTACCTGGACCCGCGGATCCGGCTGTCCTAGGCGCCCCGCGCCGCAGCCGTCCCTGCCGACCACCACCGCGAGGCGAACCCTCATGAACCCACCACCTCCCTCCACCGGGCCCACCACCACCGCGGCGGGTCCGGCCGGCACCGCCGACACCCCGGCCGCCGACGCCGTCGCCACCGCACTGCCCGGCGTCCCGTCGGCCGGTCCCGTGGGCCGTCCGCAGGGGCCCGGCCAGTTCCGCGAGATCTGGCGCCGCTACCGCCGCAACAAGCTGGCGATGGCCGGCCTGGTGATCGTCGCGTTCGAGCTCGTCATCGCGATCATCTCGCCGTTCTCGACCCCGTACGACCCGTTCGAGCAGAACCTGCTCAACACGCTGCAGCCGCCGTCGGCGGCGCACTTCTTCGGCACCGACGTGCTGGGGCGCGACCTGTACTCCGGGGTCGTCTACGGCACCCGCCTGGCGATGATCGTCGGCGTGTCCACGGTGCTGTTCTCGCTGGTGCTCGGCCTGAGCCTGGGCGCGCTGGCCGGGTTCAAGGGCGGGCTCTGGGACGCGGTGATCGCGCGGATCATCGACATCTTCCTGGCCTTCCCCGCGCTGGTCGGCGCCATCGTCATCGTGCGGGCGACCGGCAACGGCGTCGTCCCGGTCGTGGTGGCGCTCGTCGCCCTCGGCTGGATGACGACCGCCCGGCTGATGCGCGGGCAGGTGCTGGCACTGCGCGAGGCCGAGTACGTCGAGGCGGCCCGCTCGATCGGCGCCGGGACCGGCCGGATCCTGCGCCGCCACATCCTGCCCAACGCCGTCGCGCCCGTGCTGGTCTACTCGCTGACCAGCATCGGCGTCGTCGTGGTCGCGATGGCGTCGCTGTCCTACCTGGGGGTCGGCGTGCCGCCGGACGTCCCGGAGTGGGGCCGGCTGATCTCGACGGCGGCCAAGTACCTGTCGGTCGACGGGGTCGCGCACCTCTGGTTCTTCCCGTCGCTGGCGATCATGATCACGACGCTCGGGTTCGCGTTCGTGGGCGACGGCCTGCGTGACGCGCTCGACCCGAAGCTGCGCGGGGGGAACTGAGATGGCCGCGGAGACGACACCGGGCACGGCGCAGGACGCCGCCCGGCACATGCTCGAGGTCCGCGACCTGCGGGTCCACTTCCGGACCGACGCCGGCGTGGTGAAGGCCGTCGACGGCGTCGACTGGTACGTCGACAAGGGCGAGACGCTGGCGATCGTCGGCGAGTCCGGGTCGGGGAAGTCGGTGTCGGCGATGAGCCTCATGGGGCTCGTCCCGACCCCGCCGGCGACGTTCCCCAGCGGCGAGGTGCTGCTCGAGGGGCGCTCGCTGCTGACGATGCCCGAGTCCGAGCAGCGCAGGCTGCGCGGCAAGGACATCGCGATGATCTTCCAGGACCCGCTGACCGCGCTGAACCCGGTCTACAAGGTCGGCGACCAGATCGCGGAGATGATCCGGGCGCACGACCGCGGGGCCGGGAAGGTGACCGCGCGCCGTCGTGCCGTCGACCTGCTGGGCGAGGTCGGCATCCCGAACCCGGCGACCCGGGCGGCGCAGTACCCGCACGAGTTCTCCGGCGGGATGCGCCAGCGCGCGATGATCGCGATGGCGCTCGCGAACGACCCGAAGGTCCTGCTGGCCGACGAGCCGACCACCGCGCTCGACGTGACCGTGCAGGCCCAGATCATGAACCTGCTCGAGAAGCTGCAGGAGCAGCGCGAGACGGCGATCGTCCTGATCACCCACGACCTGGGCCTGGTCGCGGCGCACGCCGACCGGATCATGGTCATGTACGCGGGCAAGGTCGTCGAGACCGGGACGAACGACGAGATCTTCGCCGAGCCGCGGCACGCCTACACCTACGGGCTGCTGTCGTCGCTGGCCCGGATGGACCAGGCCCGGCCGGAGAAGCTGGAGCCGATCCCCGGCCAGCCGCCGAACCTCGCGCACGTGCCGTCGGGCTGCGCGTTCCACCCGCGGTGCCGCTTCGCCACCGCGCAGTGCGCCGAGACCACCCCGCAGCTCGTCCCGCTGACCGGGCGGCCCGGGCACGCGCACGCGTGCCTGCACGCCGACCGGGTCGCCGAGGCGGCCGAGGCGCCGCGCGAGCCGGCCGCGCCCGGGTCGGAGGCGGCCGCGGAGGCGACGGCCGCGGGCGAGCCGATGCTGCGCACCGAGGGCCTGACCAAGACCTTCCCGATCCGCTCCGGGGTGCTGATCCAGCGCACGGTCGGGGTCGTGCAGGCCGTCGACGGCATCGACCTGGAGATCCCCGAGGGGCAGACGCTGTCGCTGGTCGGCGAGTCCGGCTGCGGCAAGTCGACCGCGGCCCGGGCGATCCTGCGGCTGCACGAGCCCACCTCGGGCACCGTGCACGTCGACGGGCGCGACGTCACCGCGCTCGGCCAGGGCGAGCTGCGCTCGGCCCGGGAGGACATGCAGATCGTCTTCCAGGACCCGTACGCGTCGCTCAACCCGCGGATGACGGTGCGCTCGATCCTGTCCGAGAAGTACGAGCTGCTCGGCGGCGAGCTCACCGACACCACGATCCCGGAGCTGCTGGAGACCGTCGGGCTCTCGGCCGAGTACGCCGAGCGGTACCCGCACGAGTTCTCCGGCGGGCAGCGCCAGCGCGTCGGCATCGCCCGCGCGATCGCGCTGAACCCGAAGTTCGTGGTCCTCGACGAGCCCGTCTCGGCGCTGGACGTGTCCATCCAGGCGCAGGTGCTGAACCTGCTGGAGCAGCTGCAGCGCGACTTCGGGCTGACCTACCTGTTCATCGCCCACGACCTGTCGGTGGTGCGCCACATCTCCGACCGCGTCGCGGTGATGTACCTGGGCAACGTCGTCGAGGTCGCCGACCGCGACGACCTGTTCGACCGGCCGCAGCACCCGTACACGCAGGCGCTGATCTCGGCGGTGCCGATCCCGGACCCGGAGGTCGAGCGCACCCGCGAGCGGATCGTGCTCACCGGCGACGTGCCGAACCCGGCCGACCCGCCGTCGGGCTGCCGGTTCCGGACCCGCTGCTGGAAGCACCTGGAGCTGTCCGACGGCGACAAGCAGCGCTGCATCGACGACAAGCCGGTGCTGCAGATCGGCTCCGGACCGTCGCACCGGGTGGCGTGCCACTTCGCCGAGGAGCGCGAGGTCCTGCGGGCGTGAACCGGCCGCGGCACGCCGGGTGGGAGACTGTCCGGCGTGTCGCTGGTTCTGGGGATCGAGACGTCGTGCGACGAGACCGGTGCCGGTCTGGTCCGTGACGGGGTACTGCTCGGCGAGGGTCTGGCGTCGTCGGCGGACGAGCACGCCCGCTTCGGCGGCGTCGTCCCGGAGGTCGCCGCGCGGGCGCACGTCAGCGCGGTGACGCCGATGGTGCGCGCCGCACTCGACGCGGCCGGGGCGTCGCTGTCCGACGTCGACGCCGTCGCCGTCACCGCGGGCCCGGGGCTGTCCCCGGCGCTGCACGTCGGCGTCGCGGCGGCCAAGGCCTACGCGGCCGCGCTGGACGTCCCGCTCTACGGGGTGCACCACCTGGCCGGGCACGCCGCCGTCGACGTGCTGGAGCACGGGCCGCTGCCCGCACGCTGCGTCTGCCTGATCGTCTCCGGCGGGCACACCTCGCTGCTCGCGCTGGGCGACCTCGCCCGCGACCCGGTCGAGCACCTCGGCGACACCGTCGACGACGCGGCGGGGGAGGCCTTCGACAAGGTCGCCCGGCTGCTGGGCCTGCCCTACCCCGGCGGCCCGTCGGTGTCGCGGGCGGCGCTGGAGGGTGACCCGGCCGCCGTCGCGTTCCCGCGGCCGATGACCGGACCGCGCGACGCGCCGTTCGGGTTCTCCTTCTCCGGGCTCAAGACGGCCGTGGCCCGCCACGTCGAGGCCACCCAGGACGCGGGGCGGGCGGTCGCCGTGGCCGACGTCGCCGCGTCGTTCCAGATGGCGGTGGTCGACGTGCTGGTCCGCAAGGCGCTACGGGCGTGTGCCGAGCGCGGCGCGGACACCCTGCTGATGGTCGGCGGGGTCGCGGCCAACCGCGTCCTGCGTGCCGAGATGGAGCGGGCCTGCGCGGGCGCCGGGATCACCCTGCGGGTCCCCGCGCCCCGGCTGTGCACCGACAACGGCGCCATGATCGCCGCGCTGGGCGACCTGCTCGTCCGCGACGGTGCGGTGCCCGCGGGACTGGCCGGCACCGCCGTCCCGACGGTGCCGCTCACCGGTGCGACGATCCCGTTCCCGCCCGCGACCGGCGAGGCGGCGGAGTTCCCGCTGCCGACCCGACCCGGCGCCGCGGCGGGGTCGATCATCGCCCCGTAGGCTCCACCGGTGCCTGCTCGTCGCCTCCTGCTCGTCCACGCCCACCCGGACGACGAGACCCTGACCACCGGCGGGACCATCGCCCGCTACGCCGCCGACCCCGAGTGCGAGGTCACCGTCGTGACCTGCACCCTCGGCGAGGAGGGCGAGGTGATCGGCTCCGAGCTGGCCGAGCTCGCCCCCGACCGCGGCGACCAGCTGGGCGGGTACCGCATCCGCGAGCTCGACGCCGCGCTGACCGCCCTCGGCGCGCCGCGGCACCGCTGGCTCGGCGGCGCCGGGCGCTGGCGCGACTCCGGCATGGTGCTGGCCGGGCACGGCACCCGCGCCGCGCTCCCGCCGCAGCTGCACCCGCGCGCGTTCGCCGCGCCGGAGCCGTTCGGGACCCAGCTCGCGCAGCTGCTGGAGATCGTCGACGAGGTCCGCCCGCAGGTGCTGGTGTCCTACGCCGCGGACGGCAGCTACGGCCACCCCGACCACGTCCGGGCCCACGAGCTGGCCGTGGCCGCCGCCGGGGCCCGCCCGGACGTCGTCGCCAAGCTCTACTTCGCGGTGCGCTCGTCGGCGCTGCTGCAGGAGGGCCTGACCGAGCTGTCGCACGCCCTCGGCGGGGACCCCGACCGGACCGGGCTGCGCTGGCCCGAGCCCGACGAGCACCCCGGCCACGACGTCGGGGCCGTCACCACCCGGGTCGACGTCGGCGCGCACGACGGGCGGCGGATCGCGGCCATGCGGGCGCACGCGACCCAGATCGACGTCCGCGGGGGCGACGGCTGGACGGCGTTCGCGATGAGCAACGGGATCGTCCAGCCGCTGCTGGGCGTCGAGGAGTATGTCCTGGCCGGTGCCCCGCCGGGCACGACCGAGTCGGACCTGTTCGAGGGGGTGGACGGGTGACCGACGTGACGCGGCTGCCGCTGGCCCTGCTGCTGCTGGTGGTCTCGGTGCTGCTGGTGGCGTTCGAGCTGATGTTCCAGCTGCTCTACATCGGGCCGGTCCCGGTGCCGCTGGGCACCCTGATCGTCGTGGTGTCGCTGCCGTGGCTGGTGCACGTGAGCGCGACCGAGATCCTGCCGACCCCCGCGGGCGCGGCCGCCCCGCTGGCGGTCTGGTTCCTGGGCGTGCTCGTGCTGGGCCTGCTCGGGCCCGGCGGAGACGTGCTGCTGCCGGTGACCTGGCAGTCGATGCTATTGCTCGCCGCGGGGGCCGCGGTCGGGGTCATCTCCTTCCGCCGGGCGCTCGACCGCCTCGCGGACGGCCGGGACGGGAGGCTCTCCTGATGGGTATGACCGACGACGACCTGGTGGCGGTGCTGCGGCCGTTCGTGCGGGCCACGCGGCCGGTGCTCGACGGCCTGCGCGAGACCGACCCGTTCGGGCTGCGGGCCCGGGTCACCCCCGGCGACGGGCCGAACGACGACACCAGCGAGGAGGAGCGCACCCTCGCGGACAAGATCCTCGACGCGCTGGCCTCGGTGAAGGTGCCGGGC
The DNA here is from genome assembly GCF_037727765.1 of Pseudonocardia spirodelae. Lineage (NCBI taxonomy): Bacteria > Bacillati > Actinomycetota > Actinomycetes > Pseudonocardiales > Pseudonocardiaceae > Pseudonocardia > Pseudonocardia spirodelae. The sequence goes on from NZ_JBBJUP010000012.1 coordinate 172,319, forward strand.
ACCGCGGCGTGGGCCGGCATGGGTGTCGCGGCCCGCAGCGACTGGTGGGTCTACCGCGTCGGGCGGTTCACCACGCTCATCGCGGCGATCCCCGGCCTGGGCGGCGCGCTGGCCCGCACCCTGCCGGTGTCCGACGCCGTCGGCGCCGCGGGTGAGGGCCTGCTGCTCGTCGCGATCGCCGGTGAGCACGGCGTGCGGTCGGAGGACCGGTTGGTGGAGCTGCTGGCGTCGGTGCTGTTCCAGCGCGAGCTGCGACTCGACGCGCGCGAGCTCACCGCCGAGGAGGACGCCGCCGCCGACGCCCGCGCCGAGGAGCTCACCGGTGACCTGACCGGGACCGGCAAGCGGGCCACGCTCAAGCGCGTCGGGTCCGCCGTGTGGCGGCTCGGGCGGGCGCTGTGGTCGGTGGAGGACGAGCTCGGCAAGCGCCCGCACGGGCGCTTCTACCACCAGTGGATCGGGCTGCTCCCGGTCGTCGGGGTGATCGGGAAGTACCTGGGGGAGTGGTCCGGGCTCAAGCGGGCCGCCCGGCAGGGACGGCTCTGGCTGAGCCGCCACGATCTGACCCGGCCCTGACCCGGCCCTGACCTGACCCGGTCCGCCGACGGCTCAGGCGGGCGGCACCAGGTAGTGGTAGCGGTGGTGCTCGACCCAGCCGAGGCCGCGGTAGAGCGCGAGCGCCGCGGCGTTGTCGCCGGCGACGTCGAGCACGCCGTGGCGCGCCCCGTGGGCCGCGCCCCAGGCCAGCGCCGCGGACGTCAGCCGGGTCCCGAGCCCGCGGCGCCGCGCCGCCGGGACCACCCGCACCCGCGAGATGTAGACGTGCGCGTCGGCGACGGCGGCGCGCACCGACGCGACCGGGCTGCCGTCCGGGTCGTGGACGACGCCGAACCCCACCTCGGGCGCCGTCGGGGCCTGCCCGTCCGCGCGCAGCGCCCCTGACCGACGCCCGGTCAGCACCGCCAGCGCGGGCGCGTCCGCGGCGGGCTCGGGGTCGCCCTGCGCCGCCCACCAGTCCGGCCCGGGGGTGGGGGGCCAGCCGGGGGCGCCGCCGTCGCCGGGCACCGGGGCGACGAGCACCGAGCAGGGTCCCGGGTCGGGCGCGGTCACCCAGCCCGCCTCCCGCACCCGGTTCGACCACGGCGAGGCCACCGGGGCCGCCACCGCGGGCGCGATGCCGTGCCGCGCGGCGAAGTCCCGGACCCGCTCCAGGGCCTGCCCGACCGGCGTCCCGGGGTCGCCGAGGGCGAGCGCGGAGTTCGCGCGGCGCGAGAAGCCCCCCGCCGCACGCAGCCGCCACCCGCCCAGCTCCTCGACCACCGGCGCCGGCCACGCCGCGGCGCGCACCCGCTCGAGGCGGTCCACCGCCGCCCGCGACGCCCGCCGCGGCGGTGCCGGGGGCACCTCCCGGACCGCCACGACGGCATCGCGCGCCACCCGCACCGGGCCGCGCCGGGTGTGGACGACGACCGCGTCCGGCCCGTCCGGGCGCAGCTCACCGACCGCGTCGGTCAGCGCGGGGCCGGGCCCGCCGGGGCGCGCGATGCGATGGCGCAGTGCCACACGGCGTCCTGCCAGCTCGTCGAGCATGAAGCCGACCACCTCACTCCTGCCCCGCCGGGGGGCGCGGGTTAACCTGCGGGCGTCCCAGTTTGACCGGGCACCCCGCCACCACACGATCTCCGGGTGCCCGCGGCTCCGAGTGGAGGACCACCGAAGTGACCTACGTGATCGCCGAACCCTGCGTCGACCTGCTCGACAAGGCGTGTATCGAGGAGTGCCCGGTGGACTGCATCTACGAGGGTGGACGGATGCTCTACATCCACCCCGACGAGTGCGTCGACTGCGGTGCGTGCGAGCCGGTCTGCCCCGTCGAGGCGATCTACTACGAGGACGACGTCCCCGACCAGTGGGCCGCCTACACCAAGGCCAATGTGGACTTCTTCGACGAGCTGGGCTCGCCCGGCGGCGCGTCCAAGGTCGGGAAGATCGACCGTGACGTGGAGCCGGCCAAGAGCCTGCCCCCGCAGGAACACGACGAGTGAGCAGGCTCGACCTCCCCGATTTCCCGTGGGACTCGCTGACCGGGGCGCGTGAGCGCGCGGCGGCGCACCCCGGCGGTATCGTCGACCTGTCCGTCGGCACCCCGGTGGACCCGGTCCCCGCGGTGCTGCGCGACGCGCTGTCCGGGCCGGCCGCC